>CAYXDB010000067.1:0-9809 GCA_964463735.1 uncultured Ruminococcus sp.
GCATGGGGGAAAAGCCGTTCTCTACCGTCTTTATCCACGGTCTGGTGCGGGATGCCCAGGGGCGCAAGATGTCGAAATCGCTGGGCAACGGGATCGACCCGCTGGAGATCATCGACCGCTACGGGGCCGATGCCCTGCGCTTTGCCCTGGCTACGGGGAACGCACCGGGCAACGACATGCGCTTCTCGGATGAGAAGATCGAGGCGGCGCGCAACTTTGCCAATAAACTCTGGAATGCCTCCCGCTTCGTCTTGATGAATCTGCCGGAGGAGGAGGACGACACCTTGTCCAGCCTCCCGCCGCTTGCGGAACTGGCCAAGGAGGACAAATGGATCTTGGCACGCCTCAATGACCTGTGCCGCGAGGTCAATCACGCGGTAGAGCAGTATGAGTTGGGCGTGGCATTGGCCGCCATCTACGATTTCACCTGGGATATCTTCTGTGACTGGTATATCGAGCTGTGCAAGAGCCGGCTGTATCAGCCGGAGAGCGCCGGGGCACAGACCGCCCGCCGCGTGCTGGTGCATGTGCTCAAGAATACGCTGAAACTGCTGCACCCCTACATGCCCTTCATCACGGAAGAGATCTATACCGCCTTGCCGGGTGCAGAGGAGAGCATCATGATAGCGTCGTATCCCGCCTGGGATGAAACGCTGGACCTGTCGGCCGATGAAGAGGAGATGGAGCGCATCCTGGGCAGTATCCGCGCCATCCGTATCCGCCGTGCTGAGATGAATGTACCGCCCTCCCGCCGTGCAAAACTGTATGTGGTCACTCGGTATGCACAGACCTATCGGGACGCCTTCCCCTTCTTTGAGAAACTGGCCTCGGCCTCCTCGCTTGAGATCGTGGAGCAGTACACCGGGGAAGACGCGGTCAGCATCGTGACCGATGCCGCCACGGTGTATATTCCGATGGCGGACATGATCGACTTTGCCAAAGAGCGGGTGCGCCTGGACGGTGAGATCCGGAAGACGGAAGGGGAGATCACGCGCCTGAGCGCCAAATTGCAGAACGAGGGCTTCCTTGCCAAGGCGCCTGCCGCCGTGGTAGAGGGAGAAAAGAGCAAATTGGAAAAATACCGCGACACGCTCGCCGCCCTGACGGAGGCACGTGCCAAATTAGGCTAAAGGCCGTATGAGGGGACCCGTGTGTCGTGATCACAGGATCTTTTGACAGATATCGCGTGCCCGCGCATTGTCCGGCAGGAGATAGATGATCACGCAGCACCCCTCCTGCAGCACGCCGGCCCCCTGGCAGATGGCCGCCCCGGGCAGGATGCGGCGCACGCGTGCGATGCGCGCTTCGCCCATGCGTGCCACGCGGTGCGCATCGGTGGCATTACGGCAGTGTAGGAAGGCTATCTCGCCACCCGTGTGGCCGGAAGAAAGATATATCACATAACTGTCGCATAGAAAAAAGGCGTTTTCTCCGCTTGCCTCCTGATACAGCAGGTCCGCCAGCCCATCCGGCAGGGCGCCCGCCTCCCAGGCCTGGGCCTGGCTGGTGTAGCATTGCCCGGTGGGGAGCGCACCGTATAGGGTACTAAAGGCCTCCCATTGGGCATACGGAGAGCGGGCGGGGCCTGCGCATGCGGGGAGCATACTGCATGCCAGCAGGAGCGCAAGCCAGGGCAGGCAACGGCGCATGGCATCCTCCTTGTCCGCCGGTCGGCGGTCTTTATGGCATGTATATGCGTGCAAGAGAACGGATATGAAGGGAAAAGGATATGGAAGTGGAGCATACACTGGCAGAAAGTGAAGACGTGTTCCGCGCGGTGATCGCCGGTGGGGGGACCTTTACCCTCTACCCACGGGGGGACAGCATGCGCCCCACGATCGTGCCGGGGCGCGACCGCGTCAGCATCGTGCACCTGGAGGGGCGGGCGGCGCTGCATGACGTCCTGTTCTACAAGCGCCCCAACGGCAAATTCGTCATCCACCGTGTGATCGCGGTGGGAGAGCAGGATTACACCCTGTGTGGCGATAACCAGGTGCAAAAGGAGCGGGGCGTGCAGGACGATTGGATCATCGGCGTGGTGACAGAGATCCATCGCCCAGATGGCGTGCTGGTGCGCGGGACGCCCGCATTTGAGCGTGCCGCACGCCGTCGGCGCCTCTCCCGTCCACTTCGCTGGGTGCGGCGCCGCGCCTCCCTCCTGTATCACCGCCTGCGCGGAAAATAGGCCGCTGGGCCTTCATCGGGTGCGGCAGGCCTCTTGAAAAAGAGGCCTGCCGCACTTTTTTGCAAATTATGGGGCAGGGGGATTGACTTTTTTCTGTATAAGTGATATAATAAGGTCACTGATGTGACATAACAACAGTAACTTTTACAAAGCGAGGTATGCAATGCCACGGAAGTTTATGTTTACCAAGGAAGAAATAATAAATGCCGCACTCGATCTGACGAGAGAGAAAGGCTTTCATGCCGTTACCGCACGTGCCGTGGGAACGAAGCTCGGCACTTCTCACCGCCCCGTGTTCAGTTATTTTGACAGTATGGAAGAACTGAAAAGCGCGATCCTTGTCGCGGCGGAGGAGATCTATCAAAATTACTTAAAAGAAGATATGGCAAGCGGAAAATATCCGCCCTATAAAGCAAGCGGTATGGCATATATCCGCTTTGCAAGAGAAGAAAAAGAGCTGTTCAAACTGCTCTTTATGCGCGATCGAACGAACGAGGATAAAACCAAACAAACGTCCGAAGTCGCAATGATCGCCGACCTCATTTGCAAGCAAGTGAATATTCCAAAAGAACGCGCTATGACGTTCTATCTTGAAATGTGGACGTACGTTCACGGTATCGCTACGATGCTTGCAACCGACTATTACGATTGGAGCGAGGAGCTTTGCAGTCAGACGCTTACCGATATGTACCAAGGATTGAAATCGGTAACGAAAGGAGGATAAAGTGAATTATTATTCGTTATGGATCATCGCACTACTTTTGATCGGGTTTGCGCTCATGCAAAGCAAAAGACGAAAAAACGCGGCGATTATTAACCACCGCAAAAATCATAAAAACAAGGAGATTGTCAAAATGAAAGAATTAGCACAACAGTTTATCGGTAAGGAATGTTTGATCTATACCGTTTCAAGCGACTCAAGCGCCGAAAAAGGCGTGATCAAAGAGATCACGGAGAACGGAATACTTCTGGACAATGACGGCAATTTGCAAGCGATCAACCTCGAATACGTTACACGCATCAGAGAGTGGCCGAGAAACACTAAGGGAAAGAAGAAAATGTTTTTTGCTTGATCGTAAATATTTGTGAGGTGTAAAAATGGAAAACAAGTGTAGCAAATGCGGCGGGGAACTGATCAGCGGATATTTGAGGGCGGGAACGTGGCTCGTCGAATTTATACCGCAAGGCGACGAAAAAAAGCTAAAACCAAGGCACGCCAAGGTGCTTTGCGATACTTGTACCGTGTGCGGAAATATCGAAAATATGCGCGCGGAAAAACCGGAAGGGCTGAAATAAGCGAGAAGCTCTTTCCTTCTTTGAAAACGGCGATCTTCAAGGGGGAGAGGGGAGAAAAGAACCAAAAGCAAGCAGAACTTGACCGCGCCTCCTCTTGACCGCGCGCCGCTTTTGCAGTCTCCCTTCGGGGCTTCGCCCCTTCTTCCGTCTGCAAAAGCGTTTAACGGAACTCGTTACTTTTTTCTTGACTTTTTGGTCTCACATCATTGACAAAACTACATTCACTACCAAAGTCAAAAATTTGAAAAAGAAAAAAGGTTCGATACTTTCGTATCAAACCTTTGATGTTTGGCGGAGAGAGAGGGATTCGAACCCTCGTGTGCTTGCGCACAAACTGATTTCGAGTCAGCCCCGTTATGACCACTTCGATATCTCTCCGTATAGGCCCGGCGCGGCGGCATCGGGGGATGCACATCCTTTGGCGCCAGAACGATCGTAAACAACATTACACGGCTTGCAAAAATACATTTTTGCATCGCTTGCGCTTTTTGTTATTAGCTAAACGCCAATAACAGCCGTCCGTTGAAACACGACGTGAAAAAGCCCTTGCAAGCAAGCTTTTTCACTTGTATTATAGCACAGGCGGGGCATTTTTGCAAGCCTTTTCCGCACATTTTCCCAAATATATTTTGCGCTGTATGTTCCGCGCCGGCATCGGGGCGGGGCTTTTTTCACGCGGGCGCTATGCACGGCCGATGGCTCAGGCATTTTTACAGCATCGGGGCGGGGAAGAGGGGCGCTTTTTGTGCATCCTTCCAATATTGGTATTTTTTTCATGCAGACTTGACAATAGGGGGGAAATGTGCTATAATGTGCGTGTCGGTGATGGCGGTGGCACAAGAGATGCCGGCCGGTGTCCCCGGTACGCCAGAGCGGCGCGTGAATTGTATAACAGGTCCCGTGACTGACGGTTCTGCAGGGTATACTGCAAGGGAGCGGGGGAGCCTGCATGCCGACCGTCTGGGCGTACTGACATACATAAGGGGTCAGTGCGCTGTTTTTCGTTCGTACACCAAATGCATTTTATAAAAGGAGATATACACATGGAACTTTTGTACACGGGAAAGACCAAGAATGTCTACGCACTGGACAATGGGCACTATCTACTGAAATTCAAAGATGACTGCACAGGCAAAGACGGCGTGTTTGACCCGGGCGAGAATGCCGTGGGGTTGACCATCGACGGGGTAGGGGATGTCAACCTGCGCATGTCTGTATATTTCTTTGAAAAGATCAAGGAGGCCGGCATCCGCACGCATTATGTGAGCGCCGACCTGGAAAACACGACCATGGAAGTACTGCCGGGCCGTGTGTTTGGCCACGGGCTGGAGGTCATCTGCCGCCATCGCGCAGTGGGCAGCTTCTACCGCCGGTACAGTGACTATATCGAGGAGGGTGCTACCCTGCCTGCCTATGTGGAGATGACCTTTAAGAATGATGAAAAGGGCGACCCGCTGGTCACGCGCGACGGTCTTATCGACCTGGGTGTCATGACGGGCGAGCAGTATGACGCCATCAAGGAGATGACCCAGCGCATCACCCAGATCGTGGCAGACGACCTGAAGGAAAAGGGCCTGGTGCTGTACGATATCAAGTTTGAGTTTGGCTACGATAAGGACGGCACGGTGATGCTGATCGATGAGATCGCCTCCGGCAATATGCGGGTATATAAGGACGGCGCCTATGTCGATCCTATGACCCTGTCGGCACTCTTCTTTGCAAAATAAGACGAAAGAAAGATATCCCGCCTGGAGGGAGGTTCCCTCCAGGCGGGATATCTTTATTGTTTTTTCCCGGTACGGTGGCAGAACAGATGCTGGAACGCGCGGGAGAGGAGGATGTGCAACGGGATGCTGACAAGGAAGATGAGCGCCCCGTACAGCAGGACGGCCGGCGTCAGCGCTTCCATGGCGAAGAGGGACCCGCCGCACGCCGTGCATGCCACCAGGCCGACCAGCGCCAGCAACAGGCTCCCCACCCGCACGCGCGTCAGCGGCAGGCACAGGAAGACCAGATTTAAGAACCCGGTCGCGTTCAGCACCAGGTGCAACAGGGTAGAGGCCTCTGCCTCCCCCAGGCCGAAGAGCGGCCCGGCACAGAACAGGGTAAAAGAAACGGTCAGGAGGATGAGCAGGCCATCCGGGATGCACTTCTTCAGCACGCTGGAGATGAACCGCCCTTCGATCCGCGTGCTGTTTGGCTCCAGGGCCAAAATGACCGCGGGGAACCCTGTTACGAACAATTCAAACAACAGCAGAGAACGCGGGGAGAGCGGGTAGTGGACGGAGCAGAATACGCACAGCAGAGAAAAAGTGATGGCGAAGAACGTCTTCATCAAGAACAGGGTAGAGGACCGCTGGACATTGTTCACCACCTGTCGCCCTTCACAAACGACGGCGGGCAGAGAAGCAAAATTGTTGTCCTGCAGGACGATATTGGAGAGACTGCGTGCCACTTCACTGCCGTCTGCCATGGCGATACTGCAATCGGCCTCTTTCAATGCCATCGTGTCATTGATCCCGTCTCCCGTCATGGAGACCACGTGCCCTGCGGCACGCAGGCGGCGCACAAGGATCAGTTTCTGCTCCGGCGTCACGCGGCCAAAGACGGTATAGTCTTCTGCCGCCGCGGCGACGGCCTCATCGCTCATGCCCTCCAGCGAGATGGCCCGCTCGGCCCCCGCCACCCCCACGCGCCGGGCGATGGCAGAAACGGTCACCGGGTCGTCCCCGGAGATGATCTTGACGGTGACACCGTTCTCACGGAACCAGGCGATGGTATCAGGCGCCTCGGGGCGTATATGATCCTCCAGCACGACCAGCGCCAGCGGGCGCATGTCGCGCGGCAAAGCGTCTTCCTGCGTGGGGCAGGGGGAACCGGCCAGCATCAGCACGCGCCGCCCCGCCGCGGCATATGCCTGTATCTTCTCGCGCAGGGCATCGGGCAGTATCCCTACAGAAAGGAACTCCGGTGCGCCGATCGCAAATGTCCCCAGCCCGTCAAAGGCCGTGGCCGTGTACTTGCGTTGCGAAGAGAAGGGGATGTTGTAAGAGACGGGCAGCGCCTTTTGCACCGTGTAGTGCTGTGCCAGCGCGGTCGAGGTGAAATTGCGGTCGCTCTGCGCCGCCAGGATACCGGCGATCAGGTCGCGGTTCTCCACCCCGGGGAAGGCGTCCCATGCTTCCTCGGCCACCACGCGCATGGTGCCGTCGGTGATCGTGCCGGTCTTGTCCAGACACAGCGTGTCGGTGCGGGAGAGCATCTCGATGCTGTATGTATCGCGCACCTGTGTGTGGCGGCGCGCCAATTTGAGCACACCCAGGGAAAAGGCGACGGTAATGAGAAGGAACATCCCCGCCGGGATCATCCCCTCGACGGAGCCGGCCGTGCCCACCAGTGCATCGTGGATGTTGCCGCCGTTGCTGTAATAGTTATTGAGGTACATGATCCCGGCAAAGGGCAGGATGCCGATGCCGATCCAGCGGATCATACGGGTGATATCGCGGAACAGGTAGGACTGCGGCGCCTTGAAGGTCTTGACGCGGGCGGCGATCGTCTGGATATAATTATCCTGCCCCACATGCGTGACCCGGGCACAGCAGGCACCGGATATCAGATAGCTCCCGGCAAAGAGCGTATCGCCTGCCCCCTTGCGGATAGCATCCGTCTCGCCCGTCAGCATGCTCTCATTGACTTCACATATCCCGCGCAGGACGGTGGCGTCCGCTGGGATCTGGTCCCCCGCCTCCAGGCGGATCACATCGCTTAACACCAGGTCGTCTGCCGGGATGCGCTGTGCCACGCCCGCCCGGACGCAGGTCACCTGCGGCGCGGTCATCAGGCTCAGTTTTTCCAGCGTATGCTTGGCGCGCAGTTCCATCAGGATGGCGATGCCGGTGTTGGCCAGGATCACAGCGATGAACATCAACTCGTCAAATTCGTTCAACAGGATCAGCGTCCCGATCAGGATCGCCCAGATCAGGTTGAAGAAAGTACAGATGTTGTCAAAAAATATGCGCCAGGTCGGCTTGGCTGTAGACCGCTTGATATAGTTGGTCAGCCCGGCCGCGCGGCGCGCCGCGACTTCCTCCTCGCGCAGTCCCTCGTCCGGCGAGGGATCATAGGAGATCGGTGGCTCTTTAGGGAACTGGTTCTTCTTCATGGCGCTCCTTTGTATGTGTGCGGTGTGACGTATCCCTTCTATTTTATTACATCGATCCAAAAAATGCAAGAGGTGCAAGGGCATTTTGCAGGATTTTTCCGTATCCCCGTTGCGTTTTCCTCCGGTCTGTGGTACAATAGCGATAAAATGGAGAGCGGGAAGGGGGTGCGTTTGGTGCCGGAGATGGAAAAAGCCTTTGCATGGCAGGGGCGGCAGATCCCCTATGCCCTGGCGGTCCGCCCTGTCAAACATCTGAACGCACGCGTGCGCCCGGACGGTAGCCTGCATGTCTCGGCCCCGCCCGGTGTCCCGGAGGAACGCATCGTTGCCTTCCTGCGCCAGCACGCGGCCGCCCTGTGCCGCGCCATGGACGAAAATGCCGCCCGCGCCGCCCTGCCGCCGCCACCCTGCCAGGTGCGGGAGGGGGCGCCCCTCCCCCTGTGGGGCGTGCCACATGCCCTGCATCTGGCGCCGGGGGAACGCCCGGCGGTCTCTGTACAGGGGGGCACCGTGCAGATGGTATTGCCCCCGGCCTGCGGCGACCGGCAACGCAAGCGGGTGCTGGCTACCTGGTTACAGGAGACGCTGCGCACGCAGATCGATATCTACCTGTCCCATTACCAGCCGCTGTATGCCGCGCAGGGGGCGCTCACCCAGGTCACGTTGCGGGCGATGCGCTCCCGCTGGGGGAGCTGCTGCCAGGCCAATGGGCACATCTCCTATAATACTGCCCTGGTCTTTGCCCCTCTGCCGGCCGTGGAATATGTCGTGGTGCATGAACTGGCCCATCTCCGCCATCCGGACCATTCCCCCGCTTTCTGGGGGGCGGTGGCACGCGCCCTGCCGGACCACCGCGCGCGCCGCGCCCTGCTGCGCGACGTGGATCTGGTACCGCTCCTTGGATGGTTGCGGGGGTAGAGGGGGGCAATACTTCCTTGCGCGCAAAGGCACGCGGCGGCAGATATGCCCGGGGAAAAAGGCAGAAAAGTGCCAAAAAAGGGCTGGACAAATGCCCGGGCCTGTGCTATAATACCTGCATAACGGGGTGCCCCCCGCGTAGAAGAGAAGGGAGATCTACCATGCATTTTCACATTCCTGAGAACTATCACTCGCTCCTGACCCTGCGGCAGACCGAATTGGCCATCAAAAAGGTCAAGGATTTTTTTGAGCGGGATCTGGCCGTGGAACTGAACCTGACGCGTGTCTCTGCCCCGGTGTTCGTGGACAGCCAGAGCGGGCTGAATGATGACCTCAATGGGGTCGAGCGCCCGGTGGCCTTTGATGTGCCCGGGGGAGAGCAGTTGGAGATCGTCCACTCTCTGGCAAAATGGAAGCGCGTAGCCCTCAAGACCTACGGCTTTGAGCCGGGGGAGGGCCTCTATACGGATATGAACGCTATCCGGCGGGATGAAGAACTGGACAATCTGCATTCCATGTATGTGGACCAGTGGGACTGGGAGAAGATCATCCGGCGGCAGGACCGTACCCGCGCCGTCTTGCATGAGACGGTCTCCTGCATCTATGCCGCCCTGCGCCATACAGAAAACTATATCGTCAATGAATACAGTTTCATTGACAAGCTCCTGCCGGAGCAGATCACCTTCCTCACCACGCAGGAGCTGGAGGACGCCTATCCCACGCTGACACCGAAGGAGCGGGAATACCGCGCGGCGCGGCAATACGGCGCTGTTTTTCTGGAAGGGATCGGCGGCACCCTGCGCAGTGGCACGGTGCATGACGGGCGCGCCCCGGACTATGATGACTGGACGCTCAATGGCGACATCATCGTCTACTATCCCGTGCTGGACATCGCGCTGGAGTTGTCCTCTATGGGCATCCGCGTAGACGAGGAGCGGATGCGCCTGCAATTGGCAGAGCGCGGCTGTACCGCCCGCGCCGCCCTGCCGTTCCACCGTGCGTTGCTGGCGGGGGAACTGCCTTATACCATCGGCGGGGGCATCGGCCAGTCACGGTTGTGCATGTTCTTTTTGCGCAAGGCACATATCGGGGAGGTGCAGTCCTCCTATTGGCCGCAGGAGATCCTGCAGCACTGCCAGGCACAGGGCATCACACTGCTGTAAAAAAAGCGCCGCACCGGAGGAAAGATGCCCCCGGCGCGGCGCTTTTTTGCCCGGACCCCTTGACACCGCTTGCCCCGGCCTGTAT
>CAYXDB010000068.1:0-9705 GCA_964463735.1 uncultured Ruminococcus sp.
CACGCCGCGGCTCTGACATGCCCCCGGCATGTCATTCACTACCGCGTCGCCGTTCACTACGTTCACTACCCCCCGGAGGGAGGCATAGGTACGCGGCTCCTTCCGCGCCTGAAGGGAGGCCTGTATAGTGCGGCTCCTTCGCGATCGGAGGAAGGCGCATCGATCGGAGGAAGGTCGCGGGGAATATGATGAATATATATACACTGTATGCACTGAAATAATATGCAGAGGAAGCCCCGCGGGACTTCCTCTCGCTCCTCATGCAACACCCCACTTTTTGTACAAGGTGCACAAGCAAAACGCCGCAAAATGCGCCGCGAATATTTATTCACACAAATCCAATAAAAATTCAGAAAAACTCTTGACAAACGAATAATTATGCGGTATAATGGTGCCATCAAAAAGACGAGCACATCACACAAAAATATATCGTGCGCTCATCGAGGAGGAACATCATGAAAAAGTTTTTGTCTATTCTACTGGTCGCTGTCGTGCTTTGCGGTATGGTCTTTTCCCTCACCGCTTGTAACGATGGATTGAGCTCGGACCCGCTGGCGGCTGACTACAACAAGTTCCTTGAGGCCTGCAAGGCACCGGCCGAAGGGAAGAACGGCACACTGGTAGTGGCCATGTCCCCGGACTTCGCCCCGATGGAGTTCGTTGACGCCGCCCTGTCGGATGAAAACAAGTACGTGGGCTTTGACGTCCTGCTGGCCAACTACATCGCAAAAGAACTGGACATGTCTCTGGTCATCAAGCCGATGGACTTCTACGCCTGCATGACCAACCTGCAGAACAAGCAGGTGACCCTGGCGATCTCCGGCTTCTCCTGGACGGCAGAACGTGCCGAGACCTTCAACATCTCCGACTACTACATCGCCGGGGAGAACGAGACAGAGCAGATCCTGATCACCAAGAAGGGTGACACCTTTGCTTGGTCCACCGCAACGGACTTCACCGGTAAGAAGATCGGTGCACAGGGCGGTTCCCTCCAGCAGTTGCTGGTAAACGAGCAGCTGGTGACCAAGGGCGCTTCTCTTGTCAAGTATGATGACATCAACCTGGGTGTAGAAGCCCTGAAGAATGGTAACATCGATGCCCTGGCTGTGGCGAAGGGCAATGGCGATGCCATCATCAGCAACAATACCGATACGGTCAGCGCCTCCGGCTACTACTTCGAGGTGGCAGAGAAGTACAAGAACAATGTCGTCCTGGTCAACAAAGAAGATACTGAGATGCTGGAGAAGGTGAATGCCGCATTGGCCAAGGCAATGGCCGCTGGCGTATACAATGACTGGTACGCAGCCTGCGAGAAGTATGCCGGCATCGATACCAAGGATGAGAGCGGCTTTGATGAGGACGGTAACCCGTTGTCGTAAGCCCGCGCATGATCTCTCCCCAAAATTGCCGTCCCGCCATGCAGGACGGCAATTTTTGAGGTGATGGCCCCTGTTTTACAAAACGAACAAACAAAGAGAAAGGGAAGTTTTCGCACAAGCGGGAATCACGGTCTACACATGAACATCATTCAGATCCTACAGGATATGATCGATATCCTGTCCAAATACTGGTACAGATTTCTGGTCACCGGTGTAACGTCCACCCTTCTGCTGGCGCTCGTGACCGTTGTCGGTGGCACGATCATCGGCTCGCTCCTGGCGATCGGCCGTATGTCCCGCATCGCGCCGCTCCGCGGGGCGATCATCGCCTTCGTGGAGGTGGTGCGCGGGACGCCGTCCCTGCTGCAGTTGTATGTGGGGTATCTGCTGGGGCCACAGATCTTCCCGGCGCTGAACGAGATGCAGCCCACGCACGCGGCCTTTATCTGTGTGGCCGCCGCCCTGGTCATCAATTCGGCGGCCTACGTGTCGGAGATCATACGTTCGGGTATCAATGCCGTAGATATCGGGCAGAGCGAGGCCGCCCGGAGCCTGGGGCTCAACGGCCGCATCACCATGCTGCACATCGTCCTGCCACAGGCGATCAAGAATATCCTGCCCGCCCTGGGGAATGAGTTCATCACCGTCATCAAGGAGACGTCCCTTGCCTCCACCTTCTTTGCCGGGGAATTGATGACGCAGTATAAAGAGGTCGTGGGCGTGACCTACAATTCGTTCCCCACGCTGTTGCTGGTGGGTGTGATATACTTTATTCTGAATTTTGTCCTGTCCAAGATCATCGGCGTATTTGAAAGGAGAATGAAGCATGAGCGCGCATGAAAAGCAGGGGGGCGCCCCCATGTTACAGATCTGCGGTCTGTATAAGAATTTTGGTGACCTGCACGTGCTGCGCGGTGTATCGACCGAGGTACGCGCGGGGGAGGTCGTTTCCATCATCGGTGCCTCCGGCTCCGGCAAGAGCACGCTCCTGCGCTGTATGAACCTGCTGGAGACCCCGACCTTTGGCGAAGTGTGGATGGAAGGGAAACTGCTGACCCCGGTGGACCCCTATCTGCACCCGGAGGTGATCTGCGCCTCTCGCACGTATGAGAAACTGACAGAAAGCGGGATGGAGAAGGAAGAGGCCATCCGGAAGATCAAGGCGGAGGATCTGCTCCATGAGCGCTTCAACGCGGAGGGGAAGGCCTATCGCGCCGCCCTGAAGAAGATCTATGCGGAGAACCACCTGGATATCAACCTGGCACGGCGCAAGATGGGCATGGTGTTCCAGCAGTTCAACCTGTTCAACAATCTCACAGTCCTGGGGAACATGATCCTGTCGCCCGTTAAATTGAAACTGAAAACTAAGGAAGAAGCGACCACGCAGGCGGAAAAACTGTTACAGCGCATCGGCCTGCTGGACAAGCGGGATGTGTACCCCTCCACGCTCTCCGGCGGTCAGAAACAGCGTATCGCGATCGTCCGCGCCCTGATGATGGAGCCGGATGTCATGCTGTTTGACGAGCCGACCTCGGCCCTGGACCCGGAAATGATCGGCGAGGTGCTGGACTTGATGAAGAGCCTGGCCAATGACGGTATGACCATGGTCATCGTGACGCATGAGATGGCCTTTGCCCGTGAGGTGTCGGACCGCGTGCTGTTCGTGGACGAGGGCAATGTTCAGGAAGAGGGAACGCCGGAGCAGGTGTTCCACCAGCCGCAGAACGCCCGCCTGCGCGATTTCCTGGGAAAGGTGCTGTAAAAGATGGAGAATGCAAAGACGCAGGCCATCGCGGCTATCCGCGCACGGGCAGACGAGTTCTTTGCCCTGTCGGATGAGATCTGGGAATATGCCGAACTGTCTCTCAAAGAGTATGCCTCCGCGGAGGCATACTGCCGGATGCTGGAAAAACTGGGGTTTACCGTGGAGCGGGAAGTCTGCGGCATCCCCACGGCTTTTTCCGGTACCTATGGCAGTGGGCGCCCCGTGATCGGGATACTGGGCGAGTTCGACGCGCTCTCCGGCCTTTCACAGGTCGGCGGCGCTACCGAAAAGCAGGAGCTGACCAAGGGGGGCAACGGCCACGGCTGTGGCCATAATATGCTGGGCGCCGGTGCGCTGGCCGCCGCCTACGGGGTACAGCAGTACCTCAGTGAGACGGGCGCCAGCGGGACGGTCATCTTCTTTGGCACCCCCGGGGAAGAGGGCGGCGCCGGGAAGGCCTTTATGGCCAAGGCCGGTGTGTGGTACGGGCTGGATTGCGCCCTGACCTGGCACCCCTCCGACGTCAATGAGGTCGCCACCGGCACCTGCAATTCCTGCATCCAGACCCTGTACCGCTTTCACGGGGTGGCGGCGCACGCCGCCGGGGACCCGGAAGACGGCCGCAGTGCGCTGGACGCTGTGGAATTGATGAACGTGGGCGTGCAATACCTGCGGGAGCACACCCGGGACGATGCGCGTATCCATTATGCCATGATCGATGGCGGCGGTGCCTCCCCCAATGTGGTGCAGGCCCATGCCAGCGTGCTGTATATGGTCCGCTCTTTACAGGTGCGGGACGCACTGGCCCTGCAGGCGCGGGTGGATCGCATAGCCGAGGGCGCCGCCCTGATGACCGAAACGACCTGTGAAAAGGTCTTCATCGACGGATGTTCCAACACCGTACCGAACCACGTGCTGGAAAACCAGATGTATGAAAACTATGCGGCGCTGGGCGTGCCCTCCTATACGCCGGAGGAGCAGGCCTATGCCGCCGCGCTGAAGGCCACCTATGATGCGCACGGCCTGCTTCCGGGTCTGGCCGCACGGCTGGATCCTGCCGCCGCTATGCAGGTGCGGGAGGCGAGTCAGAATGGGGAGAGCGCCTTGAACGACTTCCTCTGCCCTCTGTATACCGGCTATGTCTTTGAGCCCGGTTCTACCGACGTGGGGGATGTCTCCTGGCAGACGCCCACCGCGCAACTGCACGCCCTCTGCTTCCCCTCCGGGGCGCCGGGCCACTCCTGGCAGAACGTCTCCTGTGGCAAGACCTCCATCGGGCACAAGGGGCTGCTGACGGCCGGATGCGTCCTGGCCGCTACCGCGATCGACCTGTATGAAACGCCGGCGCTCCTGGAAGCGGCGCGGGAGGAATTCCGGATCGCTACCGCGGCCGGCTATACCTGCCCTATCCCGGATGGGGAAACGGCCAAGCCGATCGAGCTGTAATGTAAACCACACATAAAAAATGGGTGACATATCCCGGCAGATAGCCGCGCGGATGCATGCCACCCGCTCTACAGAAGGCGCCCGGCGCAGGAAATTCCTGCGCCGGGCGCCTGTATCGTTCCCGCGGGCCTCCCCCGTCGGGGGCGTATTACGACAGGTGCGCGTGCGCCTGCTGTAATAATTGGCGGGTGTTATCAAAGGTGAGGGCGGCATAGGCCTCCTCGTAGGGGAGCAGGAGATAGTCGTTGTGCTCAAATCCCTGGCAGTGGTGGGCCTCCTGACCGCTGTAATGGGCCAGAAAGTAGGCCACCTGCTTGATCTTCCCGTTCCCCATGCGGTAGGTGATCTCCGCGCGGGTTCCGGGGCAGATCTCTACTTGCAGGGAGGTCTCTTCCCGCGTTTCCCGCAGGGCGGTCTCCTCCTCGGTCTCCTCTCCCTCCACATGCCCCTTGGGGAATCCGCACACCCCGTTCTTGCGGGAGCGGATCAGCAGATAGTGCGGGGCGCCGTTCTGCCAGGTATAGGGGATGGTGCCGCAGGACTTTTCAAACAGCGCCTCCACGCGGCTCTGGTGATATTTCTCCTGGAAATGGATGGCCGCATCGATCTGCGCGGCGGTAAAGTTCATGCCATCCGGCGCGGCGACCAGCTTGTCCTCCACATCATCCTCCCGATACACGATGCCGATCACGCGGGCGGTATAGGAGGATACCGGGGCATCCACCCCCAGCAGATAGACATCCAGTTCTTCTCCGTCCCCGCCGATCACACCGGGGAGGAACCCGTAGTTGATCGGGTAGGTCAGGGTATAGGCACTCTTGTGATGCACATAGCCGATCGGGCGATCGACCGTTAGGGTGATCTGCTTGCCCAGATAGGATCGCGCCAGCAACCGGTGCTCTTGTCGTGTCATAGGGTTGTTTGCTCCTTTCACAGAGGGACGGTCACATGCCGTTCTTCCAATAGGCTACGCGGCAGGCGCGGACGTAGCATGCGGCCAGATATTCTTCCAGCGGCATGTGGGCGTATGCATCATTTTCGTGCCGCCCCGGTTTGCTCAGCGTGTTCAATTCAAAGTATAGGCACTCTTGTGATGCACATAGCCGATCGGGCGATCGACCGTTAGGGTGATCTGCTTGCCCAGATAGGATCGCGCCAGCAACCGGTGCTCTTGTCGTGTCATAGGGTTGTTTGCTCCTTTCACAGAGGGACGGTCACATGCCGTTCTTCCAATAGGCTACGCGGCAGGCGCGGACGTAGCATGCGGCCAGATATTCTTCCAGCGGCATGTGGGCGTATGCATCATTTTCGTGCCGCCCCGGTTTGCTCAGCGTGTTCAATTCAAAGGTCAGGGGGCCGGTGTACCCATGGGCATTCAGGCGGTCTACCACGCCCCGCCAGTCGGTGATCCCGTCAAAGGGGAGCAGGTGCAGGTCGTCTGTCCAGAAGATCTTCCCGTCATAGCGGCTTACCCCCGCATTGTCATTGAGGTGGGTGGCGATCAGCCGGTCGCCGTACAGCGCCAGCATGTCCTTGCCCCGGTTATAGCACAGTTCGTGCCCGGCATCCCAGCAGAAGCCCACGTTGTCACAGGTGGCAAAGGCATCCATCAGCGCGGCCAGGAATTCCTCCCCCTCCACATTTTCAAAGGCGATCTGCACCTGTCGGCGCTGGCCTTCCTCCACGATACGGCGGAAGTTCTCCACACCCGCGGCGGTCGGCACCTCCCCTGTTTCAAACCCGATGTAGGGGTGCACCACCAGCAGGGGGGCGCCCACGGCGGCGCAGTCGTCTACGCAACGGAGCAATTCCCGCACCGCCTGCGCGGCATCCTCCCCCGTTCCCCACATGTGCGCGGCGCGCGTAAAGGGGGCATGGACGGATTGATAGAACATGCCCAGTTCATCCGCGACCTTCCGGTAGGTGGGCAGGTGCTCGTCCCACATGGTGAAAAACCCGTCAAACCCCGCCGCGTGGAAAAGGCGGATCTGTTCTTCTATGGGGCGGGCAAACTGTTCGTTCGTGCCAAGGCACAGCTTTGTGCGATACATGATTCTTTCTCACTTTCTCCCACAGGGGGACGCCCCGTGGGGCTTTTTATAGGGTAGCGGGCGGGCTGTTATCAGCATTCGGACAGGATCACCTTGTTCTGGTAATCAAAGGTCATGGCGTGCTTGACGCGCCCGTGCCGGTCGGTGTTGGCGCCGATGCGCACTAATGTCAGGGTGCTCTTTTTCGTATCGACCGACACGACGTTGAAGCAGTCCTCCGACCGCTCTCCGGGGCGGCGCTCCGTATCCCCCAGCAGTGCCCAGGAGGTGCTGTTCTGGATCACCACATTCAAGACCCCCTTGTCGGTCAGACCGAATTGGTCTACGTGGTCATGCCCGGCCAGATTGCACACATAGTGCCCGCCGTAGGCGATGAATTCTTCGAGGATGTCTTCATACAGCACGCGGCATCGGTGGTCAAAGTCGTAAGCGGTCCGCTCCCGTTCGATGCGGCGGAATTTGGTATTGTAATCGTCCAGGGTGTGGAAGGAGGCATGATAGGTGTTGTGGACGTAGTGGGTCGGCTCATGCTGTGCGGTGATCACGTGCAAGCCTGCTTCCGCGGCCTCGCGCAATACGGTGCGCAGCCATGCGCGGGTCAGCCATATGTCGTAATAGTCGTCTAATATGATCAGGCGGAGCGTGTCAAAGTCCCGGTAATAGGACATGGAGCAGGGGCAGTCAAAAAAGGTGGCCCCCCAGTCCTCCGTATGGTTGAACAGGAGCCGGTGCGCGACCTCCTTCTGGTTCAGGAGCCAGGCTCCCTCACCGGAAAAACAGTCGTGGTTGCCCACGCAATTATAGATCGTGCGGCGGCACCTCTGGCGCAGATACATGTCGGTGTATACCTTCTGTGACCCGCCGCAGTAATCCCCCGTATGCAGGGCAAAGGCGATGTGGTCGGCATAGTGGTCGATGTATTGGACGATCCGGTCCCACAAAAGCGGCATGGCATGGATGTCAGAAAAATGGACGAAGGTGATCCCGGTCGCCCCCGTGACATACGGCTCTACATCCCGGTTATAGGTGATGATGCTGTCTTTTTCCTCTGTGTGTGTCATGCGATGGCTCCTTTCGATCTTCTTTGAAAATGGAAAGCGTAACTTCCGTCAGGGAAGCAGGGGGCGCTGGCCTGCCCTCTGGGCGCCCGTGATATCATCTGGTCTTGACCGGAGAATAGCCGTAATATCTTACATAGGCTTTAGAGAAGCCGTATACATCGGCATAGCCGCATTGCAAGGCGACCTGCTTCACCGGGGTCTGCGCCAGGAGCATCGCATGGGCTTGCTCCATGCGGATCTTGACGATATATTGATAGGGGGAAAGCGAGGCGTGCTGGCTGAATATCCTGCGCAGGTATACCGGGGAGATATAGATCTTCTTCGCTATATCCGCGCAGGAAAGCGATGGATCCGCGAAGTTTTCACATATGATGCGGACCGCCTGATCAAAGAGTTTTTCCGCTGTGCTCTTCTCCCGCTCCACCTGGGAACACAGGCCGAGCAGGGCGTAAAGTTCGGAGAAGGCGAAAAACCGGCTGGCAATGTCTTTTTTTATAGATGGATTGACGGAGAGGGCGGCCAGTTTGTCAAAATGGATCTTGGCCGTCTCTGGCGCGATCTTCTCTAAGGGGACGATCGTGTCGCTGTCGGTATCGGCAAGGAAATTGATGTTGTAAGAAAAGGCATCTTCGATGCAGCGATTCCGGTAGGAATGCCCCTGGGGGATAAAGATCGGCAAGCCGGGCGAGGTGACGATCTCTTTGCCGCCCGTGGAGAAAACGATCTTGCCCGAGAACGGAATGATGAGCCCGCACGCCTGGCGGGAAGAAATAGGCAGCACTCTGCCGGCAGGGTCCCTGCTCTCAAAAGCACTGACAAATTCTGTTATGTTGATCTTCACAGTTAGCGTCGCTTCTTTCCCTCTCGTTTTCAGGTATCTCTATCCTTATATTACATCAAAATCCTGGTCCTGTCAAGGAATTGTTTCCAAACAGATAAAAGAAAGAATGTTTTGGACATTGCATGGCGCCCCCTGTTGATACTATAATGAAGAAAAAATAGAAAAATGGAGGAACGAATATGGAATTTGAAGGAAAAACAGCGATCGTCACCGGCGCCGCCGTAGGGATCGGGCGGGCGGTCGCCTTACTGCTCGCCAAAGCGGGCGCGCGCGTCGCACTATGCGATGTCAATGGAGAGAGCCTGGCAAAGTTGGAAGCAGAACTGGCAGAGTTTTCTGGCAATGTAGCGGCCTTTACCGTGGATGTCTCGTGCGAGAGTGCGGTATATGATACCGTTGCCAAGGTCAGGGAAAAATGGGGCAAGGTCGATATCCTTGTCAATAATGCCGCCCTGTGGCGGTGCTGGCAACAGTTCGTGGACGTTCCCACGGAGGAATGGAAGCGCTTTTTGGATGTCAATATTATGGGGACGGTGTATTTCTCCCGGGCGGCCCTGCCCTCCATGCTGGAGAACCATTATGGCCGGATCATCAATGTCGCATCGGTCGCCGGTGTATACGGGAACGCCAATATGGTCCATTACAGCACCACAAAAGGTGCGGTGATCGCCATGACGAAAGCACTGGCAAAGGAGGTAGCGGAATACGGCATAACCGTGAACAGCGTCTCCCCCGGGAGCGTCAATGACTCCTCTGACCTCGATATCCAGGCCACGTCCCACTCGGAACTGTCCTTCATGGGGAGGACCGGGAGCGATAAAGAAAATGCAGACCTGATCCTGTTCCTTGCCAGCGACCAGGCCGGTTATATCTCAGGGCAGAATATCCAGATAGACGGCTGTAGAAAAAAACTTTGATCGGCATTGCCGGCGCACTATCGACGAATTTCCAGCAATGTAGTTTTGTCAATGATGTGAGACAAAAAAGTCAAGAAAAAAGTAACGAGTTCAGTTGAACGCTTTTGCAGTCGGAAGGAGGGGCGAAGCCACGAAGAGAGACTGCAAAAGCGGCGCGCAGTCAAGAGGAGGCGCGATCAAGTTCTGCTTACTTTTGGTTGGGCGACTTCCAACCGAGAACCGCCATCGCAATGTTGTTGGAACGG
>CAYXDB010000069.1:0-9696 GCA_964463735.1 uncultured Ruminococcus sp.
GAGGTACGCTTGCTCCTTCCGGTTCGCTGCGCTCACCACCGTCTCCCTGCGGGTCAGTCACGCCGCGGCTCTGACATGCCCCCGGCATGTCATTCACTACCGCGTCGCCGTTCACTGCGTTCACTACCTCCCGGAGGGAGGCCTGTTTTCGCGGCCTTTCAACTCCCGGAGGGGGCCTGTTTTTTGTGCCATTTCTACTCGTGGAGGGAGGCTGTGAAAGCGCGCGGCTCCATCCGCGCCCGGAGGCCTGTTTTCGCGGTCTTTCTACTTCCGTAGTGAGGCCACGGGAGGGTAAATGACTCCCTTTGTCGTAATTGTTTCGGACTGTAGGGACAGGCGTCCCTACAACAGTTTATATAACGCCCCAAAAGGCTACACAGAAAAAGAGGGATATAACGCGACAATATCAGGCGTTACGACTAAAAAAGGACACCAAAAGAGCACAAAAAAGGAAAATAAGAACGCCCGGGGCCTTACGGCTCCGGGCGGGTCAATTTCTGGCGGCGGATGTCTTCTCCCACGAACAACAGGGGGGAGAATTCGCCGATGAGGCGGCTGGTGATGCGGTCATTGTACCGCTCCTGCAGGGCATCGTACCCCAGATTGGTACTGATGATCGTGGGGCGTGCCTGGCCGATGCGGGCGTTGATGATCGTATACAGGCAGGACAGCGTGTATTGGGTGATCGCCTCACTGCCCAGATCGTCTAAGATCAGCAGGTCGCACACGGCATATTCCTCCATGGCGTCCCGCGCCTTGAAGCGGGAGGTCTCCCAGGCGGCAAAGGCTTCCGGGGCGCTCTCGTAGCGGACGTCATACCCCCGCTCGATCACCGTGCGTGCGATGGCGGTGGACAGGTGCGTTTTCCCCAGCCCCGTGCGTCCTAAAAACAGCAGGTTGCCTGATTTTGGGGTAAATTCCTCGGCATAGCGCCGCACGATCGCCAGGGTCTTTTCCATGCGGGCCAGATTCTCCTGGTTCTGCCGATAGTAGTCCAGCGAGAAATTGTCAAAGGTCTGGCGGTCGATCAGCCCGCCCAGGCCCGAGGAACGGAACCCGGCCAGCACCAGCTCCCGCCGCATGCATTGGCACATATGGATGTCTACATAGCCGGTGTCGCCACACAGCGGGCAGGTATAGTGCACCTCGGTATAGTCCCGCGGCAATCCCAGTTGCGCCAGCAGTGCCGCGCGTGCCTCCTGCAGTGCCTGGTTCTCCTGCATCACCTGCTGGAAGGCGGCACCCTCACGCCCCCCCTCGCAGGCCGCGCGGAAGAGCGCCACACCGGTGCGCGACAGGGCGCGGTCGATCTCGGCCGCCTCAGGGCTCTTTTCGTGCAGGGCGGTGCGCCGCCGCTCGCTCTCACGTATGGCGGCCTTGCGCCGCTCCTCCAGCAACGTGCTGACCGCATGGTAGTTTTCTGCGCTGTAACCCATGGTATATCCTTTCTTCCCGGCGCGCTACACTGTGCGCCGCGCGGGTGTTTTATTTCTTTCCGTCATCCCCATAACTGCGCTCCAGCGCGGCCGACATGAAGTCATCCAGGTCAAAACTGGAGCCCTGCGTGGCGGTGGGGTCCTGCGGCCCGGCGCCGGTGGCAAATTCCTTGCTCCGCTTGCCCGGCCGTTTGCCCCCCGCGGGGGCAGGATGGGCGGCCGCGTGCTCTGCTGCCTCGCGGGCCAGATACGCTTCCACTTCCTCCACGGTACGGCAACCGGCCGCAGAGAACGCGCCCAGCAATTTATCCATGTAGGGCAGGGAGAGTTTCCCGGTGCGGTCGACCGCGATGTCATAGGCGATGCCGATGATCTCCCGGCCGTAGCCCCATTCGCCCGTCCAGCGGAGAAGATAGGCCTTTTCCTTCTGGCTGAAACTGCGCTCCCCCATGCCAAACATGCGGCGCAGGGCCCATTCCTCGGACTGGAAGCGGTCCAGCGCGCTCAGATAACTGTTCAGTTCCTCCAGCGTCAGGCACTCGCGCTCCAGCATAGTGAAGGCCATTTTCTCCACATAGTGCAAAGAGAACCGCTTCAACTTCTTCTTGCAATAGAAGATCAGGGTCAGCAGATACTCCTCGGAGAACGGCAATTCCTCCAGCATGCCGGTCAGGAGACCCAGCTCCGCCGTGTTGAACACGCGCCCCACCGTCTGCTCACACGTTTCGATAAAGGTGCGGCGCCCGGGCTTCTCGGCGATCGTGGCGGCGCTTTCTCCTGCCGCCCGTGGAGTCACGCGTGCCTCGCGCCGCAGGGGGCGCGGGTGCGGCGCATCGTGTGTAACGGGGGCCTCCGGCACAGGGGCCGTCCCCGCGCCCTTTGCCGCGTCTTCCTCTTCCTTTGGTGCGCCGACGGACGGGGCCGCTTCCCCCTCTGTTGCTTCTTCTTCCGCGCAGGTCAGCACACCGCATTCCGCCCAATAGCGCAGCGCCGCCTTGGCCCGCGCCGGGGAACAGCCCGCCGCCCGCGCCAGGGTGCCCGTTTGGCGATCGGGGACGCGCCCCGCCTCCCACAGGCATAGCAGGATGCGCAATTCATCTTCCGATGCATCGGCCAGCGCCGCCGTCCCCCCCAGATGCGGGATGGGCGTATGGCCGGGGGCCATGGTCCAGTATTTCACGATGGCGCACCTCCTTCCTCTGTGCCGCCCGCGGGGGCACATCCGCCATGTAGCCCCCAGCGCAAAGACAGGCTCAGCGCCATCAGGGCATCCGTCAACCGGAAATTGTATATGTACAGGCCATCCTGCGCGGGCAGTTCCGCTTCACTCAGGTTCAGGACGGCACGCACGCCGGCCGCGGCCAGCGCCGCCAGATCCAGCTGTGGCACGGGCGCCTGCCCGGCATAGAGCAATAGTTGCACCGCCTCCCGCTGGCAGAAGGCATACAGTTCTCCCGGCGCCAGATGCGGCCAGCCTGCTTCCTCTTCCTGCCCCGCAGGAGAGGCGACCGCCAGTAGGGAAAAGCCCCCGCGCGCCAAGGCGGCCGCCGAGATGGCCTGTCCCCCTTCGGTATACAGCACCGCGCGGTAGCCCTCCTTGAGGCCCAGCAACCGCCCCAGCCGATCCAGTAAGGGCAATACGTGATAGCCGTAGCCGCGCCGCCCCTGCGCCTGCAGGAGCCGCATGTCCCGCCGCACCTGCGCCGGGAGCTGTGGCACGGGCGCCTGCCCGGCATAGAGCAATAGTTGCACCGCCTCCCGCTGGCAGAAGGCATACAGTTCTCCCGGCGCCAGATGCGGCCAGCCTGCTTCCTCTTCCTGCCCCGCAGGAGAGGCGACCGCCAGTAGGGAAAAGCCCCCGCGCGCCAAGGCGGCCGCCGAGATGGCCTGTCCCCCTTCGGTATACAGCACCGCGCGGTAGCCCTCCTTGAGGCCCAGCAACCGCCCCAGCCGATCCAGTAAGGGCAATACGTGATAGCCGTAGCCGCGCCGCCCCTGCGCCTGCAGGAGCCGCATGTCCCGCCGCACCTGCGCCGGGAGCATGCCCAGATAGCCCGCCAGCGTGGTGGAGCGGATGCGCCCCTGCCCCTGCGCATACAGGGCCAGCAGGCATTGATAATACCGCGGGAGGCGGCGCAACACCGCCTCCGGGAGGATCTGCGGCTCTTGTAAAGCGCTCTTCTGCGCCGCCGGCCCCACCAGATGTGCCATATCCTGCATGTTGCGTCCCTCCCTTCTGAAAATTCGTAAAAACAACTAAAATGCAGGCTATCCTGCATCTTTCTGTGTGAAAAATTTGTCGCCGCCCTACCGGGCGCATTCCGGTTTATACAGGAAAAAATGAATATTCTCCACATTTTCCACAGGGTTTTCCACAGATTTTTTGGGTTTCCCCCGGATGCATACGGGAAAAATACCGTTTTTCCGCAGATATCGTCTGTCAAGCCCCTTGCGCAATATTCATTGCCCTGCGGTTTTCCACAGGTTGTGGAAAACTGTGTGGAGAATAGAAAAAATTACGATATTGCAACCTGCCCGGCCTGGGGCGGCCGCGCTTTATTCCTCGTCGGAGGCAGAGGCGTTCAGGTCGTCCCCGGCGCGCACGCCCGCAAGATAGGCAAAGTGCGTGGCCGCCCCGACCATCGCGCCGTTATCCCCGCATAGGGACAGGGGCGGGATGTGCAGGGTAGCGCCCCGCGCCTGGCATATCTGCGACAGGCGCGCCCGCAGATGGCTGTTGGCGGCCACGCCGCCCGCCACCACCAGATCCTGCCCGGGGTAGGCCTCCATGGCGCGTTGCGTCTGGCGACAGACGGCCTCGACCGCCTCATATGTATAGCAGGCGGCCAGGGTGGCGCGGTCCATCGCCTGCCCGGTCTGCTCTGCCCGATGCAGGAGGTTGACCGCCGCCGTCTTGAGGCCGGAGAAGGAGAGGTCAAAGGTGCCGTCCGCCATGGCAGGGGAAGGGAGTCGATAGGCCACGTCCCGCCGCACGGGGGAACGGCCAAAAGCGGCATAGGCCGCCACCGGGTCGTCGAGTCCCGTCACACGGCAAAAGCCTTCCGCGGCTAATTTGTCAAAACCGGCACCCGCCGGATAGGGGATGCCGATCAGGCGGCCGATCTTGTCAAACGCCTCTCCCATGGCATCGTCCCGCGTCCCGCCGATGCGGTGCAGATCCATATGGCTGTGCGCCAGATACAGGGTCGTGTGCCCGCCGGAAACGGCCAGCGCCAGATAGGGCGGCTCCGGCACGCGCTCCCCCTCCGGCTTAAAATAATTGGCCGCGATGTGGGCGCGGATGTGCTCGACTGGCACCAGTGGGATGCCGTGCGCCGCGGCCAGCGCCTTGGCAAAATTCACCCCTACCAGCAGGGCACCGATCAGCCCCGGGTGGCTCGTGACGCCGATGGCTCCGATCTCCCCAAGGGACGCCCCCGCCGCCTGCAATGCCTCCTCCGCTACGTGCGAGATGGCCTCGATGTGCGCCCGGGAGGCGATCTCCGGTACGACACCGCCATACAGCCGGTGCGTCTCGATCTGGGAAGAGACGATATTGGAGCGCACGAACAGGCGCCCCGCCCGCTCCTCGACCACGGCCGCCGCCGTCTCGTCACAGGAGCTCTCAAATGCCAGATACAGCATGTCCTTTTTACCGTTCCTTTCGTTCCATCAGCACGGCATCCTCCCGGGGGGCCGTATAATAGCCGCGCCGCCGCCCCACTTCACAAAAGCCGCAGGCGTCGTATAGGGCCCGTGCCGGGGCATTGCTCTCCCGCACGTCCAAAAACCAGCACGTGCACCCCGCCGCCCGCGCACGGGCATGGGCCGCCTCCCACAGGGCACGCCCGCCCCCGCACCGGCGATAGTCCGGTAAGACGGCCAGGCGATAGATCTCGGCCTCCGGGGGGATCAGCATCCCCAGCAGATAGCCCGCCGGTCGCCCGTCATACAATAGGATCAGGGAAAGGGACGCGTCATTTGCGCCATGGGAGCGTAGCCCCGCCTCCCCCCACGGGTCGGAGAAGCAGAGCGCCTCCGCCTCAGAAAGAAAGGGGAGATCCGCTTCTGTCGCCACGCGCACGGAAAGCGCCGCGCGTGCCACGGTCAATAGCCCTCCATGCGCAGATCTTCAAACAAAGTGCCGGATACCCGCGCAGCCGCCTCGCTGCTCTCCAGATACAGATAGTGGCGGTCGCCGGAATAGCGCAGATAGAGACAGTCATAGGCAAAATCCGGGTATTCCTCGGAGAAAAAGAGCAGGTGGGCCCGCAACTCCGGGGACTCCCCCTCCGGCAATTTGGACAGCGGCTGGGAGATCGCCTCCACCAGCGTGGCAAGGCGCGCCGCATCGGTCAGCTCGTCGTACCGGGAGAGCCAGAAACTGATCGTGTCGCCGCACACCACCATGCGCGTGGCATGCATCTCAGACAGGGAGGGCATGGTATAGTCCTCCGCCGCCAACATATAAATAGGATATAAACTCCCCTCGTCCTCGGTGGCACGGCACAGGTATTTTCCGGCCGTCCCCGCCGTCAGTTCATGGAACTGGATCGTGGCCGTGTCGTTGACCGTGTAAATGGCGTAGGTCGCATTTTGCAGGGTGCAGGGGATATAGGCCTCCGGCAGGACGCGATAGCGCACGCCCGTTTCCGTGCAGGTATAGACCCGTTCCGATAGGGTCATATGGTAGGTGGTTGCGGCCGTCTCAGCGGGGCAGGCCGTGCAGGAGATCAGCACGCACAGGCATAAGCATAGCGTCAAGCACCCCCGGTATATCGTATGTTCTTTCATCTTTTTCCTCCTGAGAGGGCATAGCCCTCTGGTAAATGAGCCGCGCCATACAGGCCTCCGGGCGCGGAAGGAGCCTGCGTACCTATGCCTCCCTCCCGGAGGAAGGCTACGGCGTCGCCGTTCGCTTCGCTCGCTGTCTCCCGGAGAAAGGCCACGCGGGAGGGCATCCGCATCCTCCTTCATCCTTCCTATTATTATACCAGAAGCACCACCCCCTGTCAAGCCCCAAATGCTGTAACATCTTTCCCCTGCGCACTATACATTTTCGGATATAGCAAGTATATATAATCTTATTCTTTACATTTTGCGCGTGGGATAGTATAATTACAATTAGATGGATGGAGTGGGCAAAATGTGTCAACTTGCACAAAAACATGGGCGCGCGTTTGTGCGTTCTGCCTAGTGCCGGGGGACAAAACGACTCCTCACTACAAAAAACGAGCAAACGAAAGGAACGTATTATGAAAAAAACACTCATGGGCGTATTTGCTTTTGTGCTGGTCATGGTCATGGTGCTGACGTCTTCTGTCTATGCTATGCGTAGCAGTGATGACGTGATGACCGAAGCCGCAAAAGTGAAAAAAGTGACCGAGGGCGCCATCACGATCGATGGTAATATGGATGACGCGTATAAGGACGCGACCCCGCTGTATATCGATATCCCGGGTGAGATCCCGCCGGAAGGTCTGTATACTTACGCCGTAGCACGCTTTGTATGGTCGGAGAAGGCCCTGTACTGCTTCGTCATCGTCAATGATATGAACGTGCAGTGCCCGGATAACGCCAGCCCCTGGGAGCAGGACTCTGTGGAGCTGTTCCTGGACTGGAACAATACCGCAAAGTATGACCTGAGCGCCGTTGGCATCAGCGCCGATACCGTGCTGTCCCGTAGCTTCCAGTATCGTATCTCGGCCAAGGGCCGTGGCACTTGTTATCTGGATGAAGATGGCAAGAAGACGTATGAGTATGATGCGACGAAGGGCCGCTTCTATTCCGATGGTGGCAAAACGATCACCGATAGCGTCAACTACTTCGGTTGGAATAAGGGCGACTATGCTGCCGCTTCGACGAGGATGGCCGGCGCTACGACCGGTTATACGGTAGAGTTCCGTATCCCGCACGACGGGTTGAAGAACGGGCAGGAGATCGGCTTTGACTTCCAGATCAACGAAGTGTATGATTGGAACGCAAAGACCAATAAGGTAAGCCAGATGCAGCTGTTCTACAACAGTGCTAAGCGTGGCGGCCAGGTCAGCACTATCAATACGGCACAGTACTATGACTGGTTGACCCTGACCGATGACCAGGCAGCCGAGCAGGCGGGTGAGCGCCTCAGCCTGACAGAGTTGGTGAACTACGGTCTGGCCAACACCAATACCCAGCGCGCTACGGTCACGACCACCAAGACGGTGGCTAGAACGAGCCGCCTGACCCTGAATGCCTCCCGTAACACCAAGAAGGTAACGACCAAGGCTACTTCCACCACCGCGAGCGGTGATAACAGTAGCGGCGGCAGTACCGATAATAGCGGCACGACCGATACGGGTAGTAGCGGATGCGGTTCTTCGATCGCGATCGGCTCCTCCGTGGCGATGATCTCGCTGGTCGGCGTGGCAGGGTTCTTCTCCTTCCGCCGCAAGAAAGATGATGAAGAATAATAGCGCCGCGCGGTGATGCCCCCTTGGCATAGCACCCCACGGCAGACCCCCCGCAGGCCATCCGGCCTGCGGGGGGGATCTTTTTGCCCTTTCTACTCTCGGAGGGAGGCCTGTATTGCGCGGCGCATGCGGCGGGCGATTTATTGCGCCATGTGCGTATAAAACGGCCGGGGCGGGGAAGGATAAAGGCAAAGCGGCCGGGCAAGGCCGGGTGCGGGAGGATCGGACCTATGAATGAGGAAGAAAAACGGGCGTATCAAAAATATGTAAAGCAACGCGCCGCGCGTTCCCCGGTGCTTCGCAACACGGCGGCGGCCTTCTGGGTCGGGGGGAGCATTTGCGTGATGGGGCAATTGCTCCTGTCGCTCTATCGCGCCTGGGGCGCCCCGCAGGAGATCGCGCCGGTGCTGGTCACCGTCACGCTGGTATTCCTTGCCGCCGCGCTGACTGCCACCGGGATCTTTGACGATATCGCCCGCTACGCGGGCGCTGGCACGCTGGTGCCGGTCACGGGGTTTGCCAATGCGGTGGTCTCCCCGGCCATCGATACCAAGAGCGAGGGGCTGGTCCTGGGCGTGGGGGGCAAGATCTTTACGGTGGCGGGGCCGGTCCTGCTCTTTGGCATCCTTTCCGGCGCTGTGTATGGCCTGATCTATTATATCGTGTGCCTGTGCATGGGAGGCGTGGTATGAGGGAACTGTGGCGTTTTTCCCCGGGGCTGGGGATCTGCGGGCGTGCCTCCGCCGTGGGGCATGCGGAATCCTGCGGCCTGTTTGGCGCATGCTTCGACTTCCACGATGCGCAGGATCGCTTCGGCGCCAGGACATGGGAGACGGCCGAGGCGGCGCTGGGGCAGGTGGTGCTGAATCTGGCGCTCAAGCGCGCCGGCATGTCGCACAAGGAGATCGACCTGCTACTGGCGGGGGATCTGCAAAACCAGTGCGTCGCCTCCTCCCAGGGGATGGCGGCCTTTGGCATCCCGTATGTCGGGATATACGGTGCCTGCTCCACATTTGTAGAGGGGTTGCTCATGGCGGGACTGGCGCTCTCCGCCCCCGGCGGTGTTGAGCGTGCCGCCGTCCTTGCGACCTCGCATAACTGCGCCGCGGAACGGCAGTTCCGCCTGCCGCTGGAATATGGGGGACAGCGCACGCCCACCGCACAGTGGACGGCCACGGCCGGGGGATGCCTGCTCCTGGGGCGGGCGCCCCGCCCGGTCTGCCTGTGCGCGGGGCTGTGTGGGCGCATGGTCGATGCCGGGATCCGGGATGCGGCCAACATGGGGGCGGCCATGGCGCCCGCCGCCGCCGATACGCTGTTGCGTTATTTTTCCCTGAGCGGTGAAAAGCCGGAAGAGATCGACGCCGTGATCACGGGGGATCTGGGCCGGGAGGGGAGCGCTATCCTGCATGAGATCCTTGCCGCCCGCCACCTGTTCCTTGGCACGCGGCACCAGGATTGTGGCGCCATGCTCTATGATCTTTCCACGCAGGATGCCCACGCGGGCGGATCCGGGTGTGGCTGTATCGCCGCGATGAGCGCCGCTCACGTGCTCCCCCAATTGGAAAGTGGGAAGTGGCGGCGCGTGTTGTTGGTGGCGACCGGCGCCCTTATGAGCCCCTCCAGCCTGCAACAGGGCGGCTCGATCATCGGGATCGCACATCTGGCGGTGCTGGAGCGTACCGCCGCCCCCTGATCCTTTCACGACACATGGGTGCCCTGCGCGGCGCCGGACAAAGGAGAGTAGTACCATCATGACGTTGTTTTATCAATGCCTGGCGGCCTTCGCCGTGGGGGGCGGGCTGTGC
>CAYXDB010000070.1:0-9421 GCA_964463735.1 uncultured Ruminococcus sp.
ACGCAAAGCGCCGCTGTGGCGATCTGAGAAGCCTCGTCCTGCACATATATATCCCCTTCTGCAAAGCCGGGGAGCAACAGGGGCGGCGCCGATGTGAAAAGGCGCACCCCGTGTGGCGCATAAGGGGTCGGGCCGGCGCGATAGCCGGCCGCCTGCAACCGCCCGATCACTGCCTCCCGCGTGGTGCGGCGCGTGTTGACGCGCAGTGTCAGGGGCTGTACCTCGTTGAAGGAATGGAAGAGCTTTTCTGTCATCTCTTCCCCATACTGTGCCAAAAAATGCCGCACCAGCGCCGTGGGGAAAGAATAGGCAAGCGAAAGGTAGCGCACCAGATTCTTCTCCCGCGGTGGGAGCGCCAGTTTTTCCGGCTCCCGCTGGGCGGTGCGCAGGATGGCATTGACCAGTCCGCGCTCCCCTGCGTTGCGCCCGAGGGCAACAGTCTCCCCGATGGCGGCAAAGGGCGCCACGCCCGGCATGTACGAAAGTTGATACAGCCCCATCCGCAACAACATGCGCGTGTGCGCTGTCAGCGAGGCGGCAGGGCGTGCCGCCAGGCATCCGATCTGGTAGTCCAGCGTCAGCAACCGTTCCACCGTGCCATAGACCAGCACCGTCAGGAAGCGGCGATCCGGCGGTGAAAGCGGCTCCAGCACCGCGGAAGAGATCGCCAGATTGATATATTGCTCCTTCTCTTCAAATTCCAGAAGGATGCGCAGTGCCAGCGGGCGCACGGACGTCTTTTTATTTTTATGCACGGTGTTCTCCTTTGTAAAAGATGGCCGCCCCGCCATGGTCGCCTGGCGGCGGGCGGTCGTTACCCGATGTAAGAGAAGCAAAAACAGGTGCGCAGGCGGTCAGGTAAGCAGGTCCCCCGGGGCGATGCCACGCCCCCGCACATAGTCGGCGGCCAGCATCCTGCCTTTGCCCTCCGGCACCACCTCACGCACCAAAAGTGCCCCGGTGCCGCAGGCGACCAGGATGCCGCCCTCCCCCCGGTCAGAGACCTCCAGCACCGTACCGGGCACCCCCTGCCCTGCGGCCACTTCAGCCCGCAACAGTTTTAATTTTTTCCCGTCGGCGCGGGTCAGATAGGCCCCCGGTGCCGGGGACAGCCCGCGCAGATACGGGTCCAGCACTGCGGCCGGGCGGGTGATATCCAGGTGGCAGTCCTCTTTTTCGATCTTAGCGGCATAGCAGGCGCCGCTCTCCGTCTGGGGATGGCGCACGATGCTCCCGTCCGCTATGGCATCCAGCGTGCGGCACAAAAGCGCCCCGCCCTGCGCGGCCATGCGGGCATAGACCGTGCCAAAGGTGTCCTGCGGTGCAATGGGCATGCGCTCGACCAGCAGGATGTCCCCTGTGTCCAATCCGGCATCCATATACATGGTGGTCAGGCCGGTCTCTGTCTCCCCGGCCATGATCGCGCGCTGGATCGGGGCGGCACCGCGGTAACGCGGCAAAAGAGAGGCATGCAGGTTCACACAGCCATAGCGTGGATAGTCCAGCACCGAGGCGGGCAGGATCTTCCCATACGCCACGACCACGATGACCTCCGGCGCCAGTTCCTCCAGCAATGCCGCAAATGCATCCCCCCGCAGGGTGTCCGGCTGATAGACCGGCAGGCCCCGCTGCTGTGCCAGTTCCTTGACCGGCGGCGGCAGCAGTTTGTGCCCGCGCCCCCGGGGGCGATCAGCCTGCGTGACGGCGGCCAGCACCGTGTGGTGGCTGTCACACAGGGTGGCCAGGCACGATGCGGCAATATCGGGGGTCCCCATAAACAGGATCTTCATCTCTCTATCTCCTCCTGCCCTAGCGCTTGGCGCCTTTATTCCATCTCCTCATCTGAAAGAGAGGAGATCATATGGTCGGTAAACAGAATGCCATCCAGATGGTCGAGTTCGTGGCAGATGGCACGTGCCAGCAGACCGGAGCCGGTCAGTTCCCGCCAGGTGCCGGTGCGATCCATGGCGCGCACTGTCACGGTCATGGGGCGGCGGGTGATCCCCCCCTCGCCCGGCAGAGAAAGACAGCCTTCTGCCTCTTCCTGCACGCCCCGGCGGTCGATAATCTCCGGGTCGATCAATTCATGCACCTTGCCCGGCTCCGTCTCTATAACGACCACGCGGCGCAACACGCCTACCTGCACGGCGGCCAGGCCGCAACCGTCTGCGCGGCGCATCGTCTCCGTCATGTCATCCAGCAGGGTGCAGATGCGCGGCGTCACTTCCCCTACCGGCCGGCTCTTTTTGCGGAGCAGTGCCTCGTCTTCTGCGCGTTTTACGATCTTCAGTATTGCCATTTTCAAAAACTCCTTTTTCTTTGCTCTATCCCTTCCCCGGATCGATATCCAGTGACAGGGTGATGCGGTGCCCGGCCGCCTGGCCAAACACCTTCAGGATGTGGGAAAAATAGGCGCGGGTGCGGTTGCCCATCCGGCACTTGACCATCATCCGCAACCGATAGTGCCCGGCCGCCTTGTATACCTGCGCCTCAAATGGGCCAAATATCTGCAACGGGAGATCGGGGAAATCCCGCCGGGCAGTCTCTGTCATCATCTCCGTGAGACGCACCGAGGCGAGCATCAGTTCATCCTCATGCACCGAGGAGAGCGTCAATTGTGCCAGATTGCAAAACGGGGGGAAGGACAGCGAGCGGCGCAGCGCGATCTCCCCCTGATAGAACCGTTCATAATCCTGCGCACAGGCAAGGCGCACCGTCTCATTTTCCGGCACGTAGGTCTGTATGATGGCACGCCCCGGCGACTGCGCACGCCCGGCACGCCCGATGACCTGTGTGATCAGAGCGAAGGTGCGTTCCGCCGCACGGTGATCATTGATGTACAGCGAAGTGTCTGCCAGAAGCACCCCCACCAGCGTCACGCGGGAAAAATCGTGCCCTTTGGTCACCATCTGTGTCCCCAGCAGGATATCTGCCTCCCCACGGCGAAAGGCGTCCAGCAGGCGGTCATGCGCCCCCTTACCGGCGGTGGTGTCCGCATCCATGCGCAACACACGTGCCTCCGGCAGGTACAATTTCAACTCATCTTCGATCTTTTGCGTACCAAAGCCCAGATAGGACAGTTGCTTTTCCCCGCAGGCGGGGCAGGCCTGGGGCAATGCCGTGCGGTAGCCACAGACGTGGCAGACCAGGCTGCCGCCCAGGCGATCCGCATGGTGCGTAAGTGCCAGACTGCAATGCGGGCAGACGAGCGGCTCCCCGCACGCCTTACAGGTCAGGGAAGTATGGTACCCGCGGCGGTTGATAAAGAGGATGGCCTGTTCCCCGGCCGCCAGCGTCTGGCGCAGGGCATCGTAGAGTGCGCGGCTCAGGGGGGAGCGGTTCCCCGCCCGCAACTCCTGTCGCAGATCCACGATCTCGGTCTGGGGCAAGGTGGCGCCACCGTACCGCTCCCGCAGGGGTACCAGCGTATAGCGACCCTGCTCCGCCTTGTAATAGCTTTCCAAAGAGGGCGTGGCCGATGCCAAAAGCAACATGGCATGATGCTGGCCGCAACGGTAGGCGGCCACGTCCCGCGTGTGATATTTGGGGTCACTGTCCGATTTGTACGTATGCTCGTGTTCCTCGTCCATCACGATCAGCCCCAGATGCGCACACGGGGCAAAGACGGCCGAGCGGGTGCCGATCACCAGATCGATCTCCCCCTCGGCGATGCGGCGCCAGGCATCCAGCCGCTCTCCCTCACTGAGGAGCGAGTGGACCACGGCGACCCGCTCCCCGTACCGGGCGCAAAACAGGCCGACTGTCTGCGGGGTGAGGGCGATCTCCGGCACCATGAAGATGACCTGCCGCCCCTCCGCGATCACACGGTCGATCAGGTGCATCATCACCTTCGTCTTGCCACTGCCGGTCACCCCGTGCAGCAGGGCGGCGCGCGCCGTGTGGGTCAGATACACCTCCTCCAGCGTCTCATACGCCGTGCGCTGTGCCCGGGAGAGACAGATGGGGGCGCGGTCTGTCCCGCGCGGCAAAGAGGCATACGGGTCGCGCCACACAGGTTCGTCCGTCACCGCCAGCAGGCCGCGGCGCACCAGCGTCATGACCTGCCCGGGGGTGGTATGGGTACGCTCACACAGTTCGGTGCGGGGGATATCGCCCCCCTCGCATACCGTGCGCAACAGTTTTTCCTGTGCCTCGTTACACCGGAGGCGTTTTTGCCCCGGCGGCGGGGTCAAAAGATCCTGCAATTGCGCCGGGGGGATGGCCAGAGAAATGTACTTCTCCGTCTTCCCGTTCTCTTTTTTTCGCTCATAGGCGCGGGCCAGATAGTCTTCCTCCACCAGGCGGCCAAGGAGCATCACGCCGCAGGAATACTGCTCCAGCAGTGTCTCTCGCGCCACACGCCCCTCCCGTTGCACACATTGCACGATCTGCGCCGCCAGCGGCTCCGGCGGGAGATCCTGGCGCAAGCCGGGCCCATAGAACTCAAACAGCGTGGAAAAGATCGCGCCGGGGAGCAGGCATCGCACAGCGTCCCCCACCGTACACAGCGTCCGTTCTTTCAAAAAAAAGCAAAGCCCGCGCATCTCCTCCGACAAGGAAAAGCGGTCGGGCAGGACCGCCAGCACAGGCTTTGTCTTTTCCACATCACACTGCGAAGATACGGCAGAGACCAGCGCATAAGAGCGCCGGTTCGTGCGGCCAAACGGCACCGCCACAAGGCTGCCGACCCGTATCTGCCCGCACAGGCTGATCGGCACGTAATAGTGATACAGGTGGTCGATGGCGTAAGGCGCATCCAGCAGATACACCGCGGCAAAGCGCACCTGGGCGCCCGCCGGTGCCGCATCCGCCGGCATCAGAGCTCCTCACCCTCCGCCGGGATGACCTGATACCGCCCTGCGTGGAAACGGCGGATCGCCGTCTTGACGGCCTTCTCGTCCCGGTATTCTTTGCTGATCAGCGCGACCAGCGGCTTATCGGTCTCCCGATTGGCGATCATACGATCGGCACGCTCGCGCTGGGCCACATATTCATCGGTCACCAGGCGGGCACTCTTGGCGATGGCGATCACCAGTTCATAGCGGTTCATCTGTCCCTGGGTCAATTCATCGATCGTTGGTTTGATCATCGTTCTCTATCTCCTGTTCTTCTGATATGTTCATGCACAACGGGGTCAGTCGTCCTCCCCCTCGTATTCTTCCATTTCATCATCGGCCGAGTCATCCAGCCGATTAGAGATGGTCTCCGTTTGGAAAGCAGAGAGCAACACGTGCTCACTATCCGTAATGATCACCGCACGGGTGCGGCGACCGCAGGTCACATCGATCACGCGCCCCTCGTCCCGTGCATCCTGCACCAGGCGCTTGATGGGGGCAGAATCCGGGCTGGCCAGCGCCACGATGCGGGAGGCCGCCACCATATTGCCAAATCCGACATTGATAAACTTCATGCGTCCTCCTACTCTATGTTCTGCACCTGCTCCCGGATCTTCTCCAGTTCCCCTTTCATGTCCACCACGAGGTGGGCAATGCGGGCATTGCAGGCCTTGGAACCGATGGTATTGGTCTCGCGGTTCATCTCCTGCACCAGAAAATCCAGTTTCCGGCCTGCCGGTTCCTCCGACTGGCACAGGGCATGGAAGGCGGTGAAATGGCTGTCGAGGCGTGCCAGTTCTTCATCTACCGCGATCTTGTCGGCAAAGATGGCACACTCGGTCAGCAGGCGCCCTTCGTCCGGCACCACACCGGCCTCTCCCAGCAACGGGCGCAACCGCGCCTCCAGCCGGGCACGGTATCCGCCCACGTCCTCGCGGGACAGCGCTGCGACCTCGGCCGCACAGCGGCGGATGTTCTCCAGTTTGGCGCAGATGTCTTCCTCTGTCCGGCGCCCCTCTGCTTCCCGCATCGCGCGGTATCCGGCCACCGCCTCGCCCAGCGCGGCGCAGACCGCTTCCCACACGTCGTCCGGGTCTTCCTCCGACTGTACGAAAGTGAAGAGCTCGCCCCGTTCGGCCACGCGCATCACCGATATGTCATCCTGCAACTGGAAGGTGTCCCGCAAGGTGCGGAGCGCCGCGATATACGCGCGTGCCAGATCTTCTTCCAGCGCTACGCGCGTGTCGCCGCCCCCGGTACGGGTCACCGATACGTTGACCTCCACCTTCCCGCGGGAGAGGGCATGCTGTTGCACATAGGCCTTGATCTTCTCTTCTAAGAACGTATAGGCACGTGGGAGGCGCACGGTGCAGTCAAAGAAGCGGCTGTTGACCGACCGCATCTCCACCGTCACCGTCCGGGCATCGTCCACCCGGACCGCACGGCCGAAGGCCGTCATGCTCCGGATCACGGCGTACCACCTCCTGTCGCACCCCCGGTGCGGGAGCGTATCATGCGGTTCAGCTCTGACAGAAAAGTGTCCACATCCTTAAACTCACGGTAGACCGAGGCGAACCGGACATAGGATACCTCATCCAGCGTGCGCAACTTCTCCATGACCTTTTCCCCGATCTCCCGGGTCGTGATCTCGGAGACCAGAGAATTATTGAGCTCCGCTACGATCTCAGCCACCAGGGCATCGGTATCCACCGGGCGCTTCTGGCAGGCGCGGAGGATCCCCACCTGCAATTTGCGCTGGTCAAAAAACTCATGGGAGCCGTCTTTCTTCACCACCACGATCGGCACAGTATCCACGATCTCATACGTGGTAAAGCGTTTGCCACAAGCGGTGCATTCCCGCCGCCGCTTGATGCTGGTCTCATCGTTCACCGGGCGACTGTCCAGCACGCGGCTATCCGATGCGCCACAGCACGGGCACTTCATACGCAGCCCTCCTCTATCGTATCATATAATCTACTATATAAGTATAGCACAAAAACCCCGATTTGTAAAGGGGCACCGGCCACATTTGCAAAAACTTTTGCTGTGGCCGGTGCCCCGCGGTGATCTATATACGCCCCCACACAGGGGAACTGTTTTTGTCGGCACCGTCTGCTTCCCGCATCTCCTCCCATATCTCCTGTGCCGTGGAGGGGAGGACGGCATGCGCCGCGCAGGAAAGCAACAGGGCGATCGCATCCTCGATCCGGCGCGCCACATCCGGCAGTACACAGGCATCCACGCCACGCACCCCCTCAGAGAGGATGCGCAACGCATAGTAAGTGCGGCATGCCGTCCCAAACGGTGCCCGGTCGCCCCCGGTGCGCTCCCGCAATTCGTAGCGCACGTGCCGCAGCGGGCACCCGTGTGTCGTGACCGTGGGGTCATCGTGCCATATCTTCCCCAGTGCCGGTGCGTGCAATTGTATCGTGCAGAGGCAGGCGTCTCCCGCTATGTCGTCCCCTTCTTCTGCGTGGCAGGCCTCCCCGGTAGTGGAAGGCCGGTGCTCCTCTTCTCCCGTATCGGCCACCGTATAGCGGTCTGTATCGATGCGTGCGCCGGTGCCGGAGGCCTCCGGCGTCCGTATGCCAGCGGTGGTCATCATGCCGCCGCGCGGCAGGTCCCTATCAGTTGCTTCACATGGTTGCATAACTCCGTTCTCCTTTAATATCGCCGGTGGAGCTTGGGCCGCGGCACCTGCCCCGCCGGCGTCTGTCGATGTTTGATTATGCTATCATGGGGGCACCGCACACCTCTTTTTGCTTTTTGTAATGGTCGACCGCTCTTACTTCCGTATTTTACCACAAAATATACAGAAGTCTTGTTTTTTATAACGCTATTTGTCTTTTCTGCGCATCTTGTGCATACCATGCACATATATATTCACGTAGAAAGCAAGATTTCCTACCATATTTTTTCAAGATGTGCGGAAAACGCCCGCTGTTTCCATGTTTCTTGTCTTTCTTTTGCTTATGTATATTTTTTGTGCCATTTTTCTTTGTTATGTATATGCGAAAAAGCCCTTTGCCACATATACTGATACTGCCCCCAGAAAAGGAGTTCCTATGATACATAATCCACCAGATCCGCACGCCAGCACACAGGCGCCGCCCCGCGCAACGGGCGCATCCGTCCGCCAGACGGAGGACATGGATGCGCCACACGCCGTCCAGCCGCCGCACGCCATCGCGCCCCTTACTCTTTTATGCACGCCACCCTGCCCGGCAGAGCGCGTGTCTCTCCTGCGGGAGATCCGCGCGCGGGGGCGCCAGGGGGGCGACTGCCACGCGCGTTATGCGGCGCTCGCGCAGGTCGCCCGAGAAGACGGCCACCCCCTGCTGGCCGCCCGGCTCCGTGCCGCCTGCCCGCGCACCTGCCCCCGCTGTTTCCCGCCACTGCCTCTGCCCTGAGGCCTGCGGGGGCCGTGCGCCTTTGCGCCCCGCCCGCTACGGGATCCCACAAAGATCTTTATTCTTTTTTGTGTCAAGATATATTGCACGCGACATGGTTTTGTGGTATAATGCAAAGGGAGAGCTATTTATGCAAGCCATCTAAGTTGCGCCGCCGGAGGCGACAAGATGGCACTGTCAAAAGCAGCGCAAAGAGCACGGGAGGTGAGGCACCATGACATATCCGGATAAATACAACTTGACGCCCCAGCAGAGCGCATTTCTTGCCAAAAAGAAATGGGACGAGAACGTATATTGCGGTATGCGCATGGAGGGCCGCGCGGTCACGTTCCCGCAGACGCAGACGATCTTGAACGGCGTGAACGTGCCGAACGTGCAGCTCGATGACATTCAGGCAATTTTGAATATGCGCGATGCGTGGCGGTACCTGATGCAAAGCATTGACGAACCACTCACCGTAGACTACATCTGCAAGCTCAATGCCTTCATCGCGCGAAACGAGGCACTGGAATGGGGTAAGCTCCGCACAGGATCCGTGGGAATATCGGGAACAGAGTATCTTCCGCCCCTCCCGGTATATGAAGACGTAGAGCGCGGGCTTGCGCAGATCCTTGCCAAAGATACCACCGCAACGGAAAAGGCATTGGATGCGTTTGCATGGGGCACGCGCGGGCAATTCTTCTGGGACGGAAACAAAAGAACCAGCCTGACGGTGGCAAATAAGATCTTGCTTATGAACGGCGCAGGGATCTTGACGATCACCGATCCGCATATGGAGGCATTCAACACCACGTTGCTCAATTACTACAATACGGGCAAGGCCGAACCCTTGAAGGTCTTTCTCTATCGCAACGCCATCCAGGGCCTGGAATTGCCATAAGCATCACCCCGGGGCCGCCGCAAGGAAAAACTTCAGGACAAGACCATAGCAAAAGAAAAGAGCAAGGTCACCGCTTGGATGATCTTGCTCTTTTGCCGCATACAACATGTGTGGGGGATGATCGAAAGAAGAGTGAAGAGTGAAAAAGTAAAAATCGACAAGCTTCTGTCGAAACTTGTCGATTTTTGGCGGAGAAGGAGAGATTTGAACTCTCGCGCCGGTAAACCCGACCTACACCCTTAGCAGGGGCGCCTCTTCGGCCACTTGAGTACTTCTCCGTACGGTAAACACCCGTC
>CAYXDB010000071.1:0-9370 GCA_964463735.1 uncultured Ruminococcus sp.
AGGGAGGCATAGGTACGCAGGCTCCTTCCGTCACGTCTGCCTTACGGCATCCGCGTCACCTTCCTCCGGAGTTGAAAGGACATAAAAACTGGCCTCCCTCCCGTAGGGAGGCCACGGGGCCTGTCCCTACAGTTTGCAAGTCTGTGCACTCTAAAAAAAGAGCAAGGCCATGATGAAAATGACCTTGATCTTTTTGTTTATATAGAGGCCTGCTGTAAGATCCTCGCGCCGCTTGGCAGAGGAGGGCCTATTTTGTTATAAACGATGGCGGGGCCTGATCCTTATGTTCGCACCCGCCGAACATATGTGTCATATCGGCCCATAGTTGCCCATTCTCCCCGCGCTTGAAACCGATGGCCAGCAAAACACGTTCTTCCGCGGCACGATCTTCACTGCGGGCTTTGTGCACGCCACACAGATCCATGAAGTTCAATACCGCGCGCCCCATCAAAAACAGCGCCTCAAAATCATGGTGCCCCGGGATAGTCGTCACCTGGCGCAAAAGCCCCGCCCCCGATTCTATATTGAACTGTGCCATGCCGATGAATGCCCCATCATCCAGACAGGCATAGGCCATGCAGTCCGGGTCGTAGGGGATAGCGCATCGTGTGCAGGCGGTCTCCTGTTCCGCTTTGCTCTGGATCGGTTTGATCTCCAGCATGTATGTATCACCTCTTTGTAATTTGATGCAGGTAGTCTATTTCCTCCGGCGTCAGGTAGCGCCACCGCCCCACGGCCAGACCATTGAGTTTGAGTTGGCCGATAGACACGCGTGTGAGCCGCCGGATCGTTATGCCAGCCGCCTCGCACATCTTCCGGATCTGGCGATTGCGCCCCTCCCGGAGTGAGATGTGCAATATGGTGTCCTCTTCTTCCTCGGTGACAGAGACGGTGGCCGGGCGTATCGTATATCCGTCAATTTCCAGGGGGGAGGAGAGCAGGTCGATCTGCTGTTGCGTGGGGTGCCCCGTTACCTTCACACGATATACTTTGGGGACATCGTGCTTCCCGGGGTGCATCAAGCGGTCGGCCATCTCGCCATCATCTGTAAAGAGCAAAAGCCCCTCAGACACGCGATCCAGCCGCCCGACCGGATAGACGCGCGTGTGCACGCCCTCCAGAAGGTCCGTCACGCATTTTCTTCCTTCCGGATCGGTCATGGAGGTGATATAGCCGCGCGGTTTGTTGAGCATGAGGTAGGTATGATCTTTCTTTTGCGCCGGGCGTATCATGCGCCCGTTCCACGCCACGTGATCGCACGCGGGGTCCACTTTGTCTCCCAGTTTGGCCAGCGTACCGTTAATGGTGATCTGGCCAGCCTGGATAGCGTCCTCGCATGCGCGGCGGGACATGATGCCGTTATCTGTAAAAAACTTTTGTAATCTGATCTTTTCCATCGTTGTTCACCAATTGAATTTTTGTTTGATCTTATCCCATAGCGTATAATGGATCGGTGCGGCAGGGATCGACTCGGTCGCGAGCAACGGGACCTCCGCTACGGTGTCCTGCCCGCTTTGGTATCTTATCACGCCCAGCACATCCCCCTTGCGTATCGGGGCAAGTGCATAATGATTGATCTCCCATGTCGCTGTAAGGGGCGGGGAACCGGAGGGGAGGACGACAGCAGGTGCTTTTGCCTGCCCGGCCAAAACGACTTCTTTTGTCCCACCCAGGACCGGGATCTCTATCGTAGTGCCCAGATATGCATCCAGCGGTCGCCCCTCATAGCAGGAAAAACCATAGTTGAGCAGTGCCGTGTGATCCTGCCAGTCGCCGGGGGCATCCAGCGTCACGGCGATCAGCAGCAGGCCGTTTTTCTCCGCCGCGCTCACCAGGCATCGGCCACTGACCTTGGTATACCCGGTCTTGACGCCGATACAATCTGCGTAACTGCGCAACAGGCGGTTATGGTTGGACAAGGTGCGTTGGGCCGCGCCGTCCTGCATGGGGATCACCTTGCGTTTGGTAGAAACGATCGTGCGGAAGGTCGCGTTCTGCATGGCCTCGGCCGTGATGCGTGCCAGATCTCTGGCGGTCGTATAGTGTTCTGCATCGTGCAATCCGTGCGGGTTGGTAAAATGCGTATCGGTCAGGTCCATTTCCCGGGCGCGGTCATTCATGCAGGCGGCAAAACCGGCCGTGCTACCCGCTATATGGATAGCCAGGGCGACTGCCGCATCGTTGGCACTTTCCAGGAGCAGGGCATATAGCAGGTTCTCCACGGTCTGGTGCTCGCCCGCCTGGAGATAGACAGAGGAACCTTCCACCCCCGCGGCCAGCGGCGAAATGATGACCTGCTCTTGCAGGTCGCACCGCTCGAGTGCGATCAGGGCGGTCATGATCTTCGTCGTGCTGGCCATGGGGTGCCGTTTGGTCGCGTTCTTTTCATATATAAAAGCATCGCGCTGCGGGAGATACAGGCAGGCGCACTCCCCGGATAGAGAAGGGAGGGCGGCCGTAGCACGCGCAGGGAGCCCCCTGCAAAAGGCGCCGATAAGGCACGCGGTAACAAAGGCGCAGAGCGCACGGATCCTGTGGCACATGATAATACCTCAAACATGTTTTATCGATATTACTGTGTGCCACAAGCAGGGGGAACATGCATGCAAGATACTGGAAAGGGAAGTGGCGAAAGAATCGCGCTACTTACTTTTTCTGCGCGTCCTGGCCATCTGCTTCGCTTTTTGTGTCGGTTTCTTGCGTGTCGGCGCTGTCGGCTTCATCGTCCGCGGCCTTTTTCTCCTTTTTGCTGGACAAGACATATTTGATCTTGGCAAGGATCTCCGGGGAGCGCTCGATCAGCGCAGTCACCTTATCGACGGTGCCTACCTGCGCGGCAGAAGTGATGGGCAGGAGCCGCACTTCTCCCTCCAGGGGGACGATCAGGAATGCGATCGGCACCACGGATAAGCCCGTGCCGCCACCGCCGCCAAAATTCTGGGGCCGTTCCTCTGTTTTGCTTTTCCCGTTATAATCCAGCCCGCCCGAAGCAAATCCGACCGAGATCTTGGAAACCGGGATGACGAGCGTGCCGTTTGGCGTGGTGATGGGGTCGCCCAGCACCGTTTCACCGTCTGCCAGTTCCTTGATCTTTTCCAGAGACGTGCGGATAACATCGCTTAGTTTGTTTTCAGACATGGGGGTGTCCTCCTTGTGCTGTTTTCTCAGGAATATTGCTTTTTTTACTTGCCTTGCCTTTTAGAAAATACCATGCGGCGCGCGTCCCCAGAACAAGGATCTGGTACACGCGCAGGGAAAACGAGGTGTAGCAGTCTATCTGGCAGTTTTCTTGTGAAAAATCCGGTATCACCTGAATATCTGGCCGATATGTCGGGTTCAGTTGTATGTGCGTCTCCAACAGTTCTACAGTATAGGCAACGGTCTGTGCCACCGCACCGTACAGAATAGCCGTTTGCGCGGGGTCTTTCGTCGCTACTGTGATGTGCAGACGGGATATATCCATACGGAACGCGTGTAAAAAGTAACGATAGCACCGTTTCAGAATATAGAAGTACAGGCGTATATCGTGTAGGGGAGAGCGCTTTTTTTGTCCGCTCTTTGATGCAGACCGGCGCGCGGCCGGGGCGGATGCCTTTTTCTTTTGGAGCCGTTTTTGTTGCTTCTTGTACGTATAGTCGGAGAGGCGCACTTTTTGCGGCTTGCTGTAAAGTGGGAAGCGCAGGAAGAGGATGTGCAATGTAACGGATATGTTTGTCTCATGCAAGGCAAGTGATACACGTATGCGTAACAGGGCCAGCAGGAATAGGACGAGCAACACGGCCAGTAATACATAGAGAAACAGCATGGTCTGCCTCCTACTCCTTTCTCTTTGTCGCCCTGCTGAAAACTAGGGTAGCGGGCGCTTTGACGGGTCAAGATCATTCTGCCGCGGGGGCATTTTCCTCCGCCGCAGGGGGCGCTGTATTGACATCCTCCACGGTGATCTGGTTGGCGTCGATCTCCAGTGGCAGAGACATCTGCTGGGACAGTTTTGATAGCATCTCGGCAGCTTCTTCGGATGTGACACCGGGGAGCTCCGAGAGAGAAGAGAGCCCAAAGCAACGCAAAAAGTTAGCAGTGGTCCCGTACAACATGGGGCGCCCGGGGGCATCCAGCCTTCCTTTTGTCTCTATCAGGCCGCGTTCCAGCAGAGAACTGACAGCGTAGCTGGAATCCACACCGCGCACAGTGTCCACATAGGAACGTGTAACGGGCTGATTGTAGGCAATGATGGCCAGGGTCTCGATCGATGAGTTGGAGAGGTTCCCACCGCGGCGGATCCCCAGCGCTTCACGAATGAAGGGAAGGTATTGCTGTTTGGTGCACAATTGGCAACTGTCATCATACAAAAGCAGCATCACGCCGCGCGGCATGCCGCTCTCGTTATAACGGATGGCGTATTGATACAGCAACTGCTTCGTTTCTGCCAGTGGCAGATCCAATACGTGCGCCAATACAGCATAGGGGACGGCATGCCCGGCGGCGAACAGGATCGCCTCGATCACTTCGTCCCGTTCATCGGCACGTGTGATCTGCGGCAGGTCGGTCTGTGCAGGGGTGGCGGCGCTCGTCAGCTCCTGCGGCGCGGGCAGGGAGGTATCATTTTGCTTGGTCTTCTTGTTGTTCATGGTCAAATTCACTTTCCAGGCTATCATTTTGCGGGACGTAATCCGGGTTGAGGCGGAAGCGTAACAGCAGGCAGTGCTTGAGTTCGTCCTCAGGTTCTTCCTCCGTCTCACAGATGAGGATGCGCTTGAGTTTGATCAGTTCCAGCAGGCCCATAAACATGGCTAACAACTGCGCACGTTCCTGTGCGGGGCGCAATAGGGAGAACAGCGTGGCCTCCCCCTGCGCTTCTATGCGTGTGACGAGGCCTTCCACCTCCTCCTCGACTGAGTAAACTTTCGTTTTGACCAGGGGGTCGATCAATTGTTCGGGCGGTTGGCGTAATTCCTGTTCACGCATGCGGATCAGGATCGTATTCATCGCGCGGGAGAGGACGGCGGGGTCCAGTCCCAGCGGGACGCCGCGGTCGGGCGGGATCTCATCTACGTCTTTGGTCATGCGGCCAGAATATTCCGCATATAGAGGGCGCAGTTCCTCGGCCGCCTGCTTGGCTTTTTGATAAATGAGCAAGGCATCTACCAGTTCGGCGCGGGGGTCTTCTTCTGTCTCGGGGTCGCGTGGCAGTAGCATGCGGCTCTTGATCAGCATCAATTCGCTGGCCATGACGATAAACTCACTGGCGATCTCCATGTCCATCTCTTGATTCTTGGCGATGTATTCCATGTACTGGTCACATATGCGGGCGATAGGAATGTCGGTGATGCTGACCTTGTTCTTTGCGATCAATGTCAGTAGAAGGTCCAAAGGACCCTCAAACTGGTCCAGGCGATAGGTCAATTCTTCTATGGCAGACAAGCGGGTGACCTCCTTTAGGCGGGGATGAAGGATACGAGCCACAGCATTTTGTCAGAGAGCCATGACACGACCAGATCGATGACGCCGGAAAAGGATCCCAGGCAGATCAGTACCATGAGCATCAATTGCAGGGCGCGCTCATATTTCATGACGCCGAAGTACCATTTGTTCGGCAGAAAAACATACAGGATCCTAGAACCATCCAGCGGCGGAATAGGAATGAGGTTAAAGACGCACAGACCGAGGTTCAAAATATGAAAAACATAAAAGAAAAGCGATAAATACAGGAAGAAATAGTAGAGCAGAGGGAGGGGGAAGGCGGCATAGAGACTATTTCCTGCAAACGTGGTCACGCGGTACATAAGTGCACCGATCAGCGCCAGAATGAGATTGGAGAGGGGGCCCGCCGCGGCGGATAGGGCCATCCCCTTGCGCGGGTCTTTGAAGTAGCGGGGGTCGATGGGCACGGGCCTTGCCCAGCCGAAGCCGAAGAGCACCATGCAGACTACACCAAATGGGTCAAGGTGCCGGAGCGGATTTAAGGAAAGGCGCCCCATGGCCTTCGCGGTGGGGTCCCCTAGCCGATATGCCACATATCCATGGCAGTATTCATGCACGGTAAGGGCTACCAGGGCCGCCGGTATGCAGAGCATATAACTGATCAGCGTATCCATATTCGATCTCCTTTGGTGTATCAGCGCACGCGCAGGAATATCTCATTCCAGACCTGTTCTTGCCCCAACCGCGTTACAGAGGAAAAAGGTATGATCGTAATGCCCGTCCCACGGAGGCTGGTGGCCTGCCATTCTTCTATGGCGGCGGATACAGCCGTTTTGCTGAGTTTGTCGCACTTGGTAGCCACGACAAAGAAGGGGAGATGGGCATCTATCATGTACTGCATCATCATAACATCGTCTTCGGTCGGCCCCACGCGGATGTCTACCAGCTGTATAACGGAGCGGATGCAGTGCGCATGAGGATTTTTGACAAAATAACCGTCGGTCAACGCGGACCATGCTTTTTTTTCTTCGGGTGAGCGGCGTGCAAATCCGTAACCGGGCAGGTCGACCAGATACATCTTGTGGTCGATGTCAAAATAGTTGACGGTGATCGTCTTTCCGGGCATGGAACTCACCCGCGCCAGGGCGCGGCGCCCCAGCAATGTGTTGATCAGGGAACTTTTCCCTACATTGGAGCGGCCGGATATGGCGATCTGGGGGCGCTGGTCGGTAATGAACTGCTCCGGTGTGCCGGCACTGCATAAAAAGGATGCATTATGAATATTGATCTTTGTCACAATATCCTCCTCGTTTTACAAAGTGGCGGGTGTGTCCATAGCAAGACCGGGGCGCGTAGAAGGGGGGCAGAGGAGCGGATCTGCTTCTGTTGCGGCGGCCTTGGGAATATAGGGCGCGGCCGGTAACGTATCATATCCCACCAGCGCATGCGACAATACATCCGTGGCGTCTGCGCAATATACGAATTGCAGTTTCTCCTGCGCCTGCTTGTCTACTTCGTCCATATCGCAGCGGTTGTCTTCCGGCAGGAGAACGGTCCTGGCACCTGCCGCGCAGGCCGCCAGGGTCTTTTCCTTGAGCCCGCCGATGGCCAATACGCGCCCGCGCAGGGTCAATTCGCCCGTCATAGCGACATCGTGGCGCACCGGCAACCCGGATAGGGCACTGGCGATCGCACACGCCATCGTGACGCCGGCAGATGGGCCGTCTTTGGGGATGGCCCCCTCCGGGACGTGTATGTGCAGGTCTTTCTTTTTATAAAAATCGGGGTCTATGTGGAGCGTGGGCGCGATAGAGCGAACATAACTGTAAGCAATATGGGCCGATTCTTTCATGACATCCCCTAAAGAACCGGTCAATTCCAACTTTCCGCTGCCTTCCATGACGGATACCTCGATCTTCAGAAGGTCGCCTCCGGCTTCTGTATAGGCAAGACCGTTGACGACGCCGACCATATCCCGGCTCCCGACATTCTCTGGGCGCACCTTGCGTTTCCCAAGATACTGCTGTATATTTTGCGCCGTGAAGCAGACTTTTTTGGCCTTGCCAACGGCGATCTCACGGGCGGCTTTGCGGCACAGTTCGGCAATGCGCCGCTCCAAATTGCGCACACCGGCCTCGCGGGTGTAATAGTCCGTCAGTTCATAGATCGCATCATCGCTGAAGGAGACCTGCCGGTGGTTCAACCCGTGGCGCTTGAGCTGTTTGCTCACCAGATGGTGCACCGCGATATCATGCTTCTCCCGGCGTGAATAGGCAGGCAATTCGATGATGTCCATCCGGTCGATCAGCGGCAGGGGGATCCCGTCATAGCTGTTCGCCGTGGCGATGAACATGCAGTCGGAGAGGTCGAGCGGCATCTCCAGAAAATGATCGCGGAAGTATTGGTTCTGCTCAGGGTCCAGCACTTCCAACAGTGCCGAGGCAGGATCCCCGTTGTTGGAATAGGCCATCTTGTCGATCTCATCCAATACGATCAGCGGGTTGCGCACCTTTGCCTGGATCAGCGCTTCTACGATGCGCCCCGGCATAGAGGCCACATAGGTCTTCCTGTGCCCGCGGATATCCGCCTCATCACGCACGCCGCCTAGGGAAACACGCACATATTTCCGCTTTAGGGCGCGGGCGATGGAGGAGGCGATAGAAGTCTTACCAACACCCGGAGGGCCCACAAGGCACAGGATCTGGTGCTTGACCTGCGGCGTCAACTGGCGGACGGCAATGTAGTCCAAAATGCGTTCCTTGACCTTCTCCAGCCCATCGTGGTCGGCATTCAATATCTTTTCGGCCGCTGCCACATCCGGGCGTTCGGGGGACAGTTTCGTCCATGGGATCTCCAGGCACACATCCAGGTAATTGCGGATCACACTTCCTTCGGCCGAGCCGTAAGGGGTCTTTGCCATGCGGGAAACTTCTTTGTTCAGCTTTTCCGCTACATTTTGCGGCAATTTGGCGTGGGCGATGCGGTCATAATATTCTTCGCATTCATCGTCGCCGCCCTCGCCCAATTCCTGCTGGATCGCACGGACCTGCTCCCGCAAAAAGAATTCTTTCTGGTTGTTATCGATCTTCTCTTTGACGGTGGCATGTATCTGATATTCGCAGCGCAGGATATCCAGTTCCTCCGCCATAAATACGAGCAGGCGCTCTACGCGCTTGCTGGGGGAGGTGGTTTCCAGCACGAGTTGCTTGTTCGTTTCACTGATCAGGGTGGTGTGTGCGATAAAATCGCATAGCTGCCCCATATCTGCCAGCCCTTCCGCCGCGTGATAGGCATCCTCCGTCAGAGAAGGATGCACCTTGATCATTTCTGCAAGCGTCGCCAAGATCTCCCGCCGTAAAGCGTGGGAATGCGCATCAGAGCAGGGAAACGTCTTTTCTGGCGCACAGAAAACTTCCGCCCACAGGCAGCCGTCCCGCATGGTAAAGGAGACGACTTTTGCGCGGCAGATCCCTTCAAAGGATGCATGGACGAGCCCCTCCGATTCCGGGCGGGCCTGTTTGATGATGGCGAGCGTCCCGCACTTGCGCATATCGCGTTCGGTCGGGGCGTCCACCGCGGGATCTTTTTGCGATAAAAGGAGTAAGCGCCCATCGGCTTTTGCGGCATTTCCCAGGGCTTGTATGGAAATGGCGCGGTGAATGTCATAATGGGCGATAAAAGACGGGAAAGCCACCGTGCCACGTATGGGGAGCACCGGAACAGTCAGGATCTGTTCGGTGCAGACTTCGTTTCCTGGTAAAGAAGATATATCTGGCATGTAGTAAAAACCTCTTCAGGGGGGTGATATGGTTGGTTCGCCGGATAGGCATGTCCCCTGTTCCTATCATTATATCATATCCCGGAAGGAAAGTCCACATATAAATTAAAAAATATTATGGCATTTTTATGACGGTATGCGCCCGGCAGAAAAACCGGCAGAAAAAATATG
>CAYXDB010000072.1:0-9303 GCA_964463735.1 uncultured Ruminococcus sp.
AGGCCGGCGATCCCCCAGCCGGACAGATGCTCGCCCATAAAGAAGACGCCGAAGAACGTGGGGAAAATGAGCGAGAAGGAGGCCACCACGTTGGCAATGGCCATGGGGCCGGTAGAAATGGCCTGATAGCCGCAGTACATGGAGACAGTCAGGCAGGCGCCGTACCCCAGCGCGTACAGAAGCGTGGGCAGGTGGAACGGCTCCCGCATGCAGAGCATGGTGACAAAAAACAGGACAAAGGCCGCACCGGATTTATAAAGATTAAAAAGATAGGGGTCTCCGCCGGCACGGCTGTTCAATTTTCCACAGGTGGATTGCGCCGCGCTCAGCACCACGGCCAGCGCCACAAAGATCCAGGGCATGGCTCTCCTCCTTCTGTCCCACGGGACGATACAAAATACAAGGCGTGCGCCACAGCGCACGCCTTGTATTATACGCGCCTTCTCTGGCGCCGTCAACCTCTTTTTTCAGCAAAAAGGTGGAGGATCCAACAGGGGCGCCCTGCACCGCCTGCGGGTCAGGCAAGCGCGGCCGGGAACCAGACGCGCATATCGCTCTCCCCGCGGTTAGCAAAAGCGCTGTACGGGATCAGGCGCAGGGGCGTTGCCTCCCGCGTGGGGAGGGCCGTGCTGTACAGGGCGGGGGCATCCGAGAGACGAAAGGCAGACACGGTCAGCGCCGGCAGGCCGCCCACCGCATCCTGCAACTGCCACTGGAATTGCGGAGAGAGGGAGAAACGGTGCAGTTCCGCCCCGTTATCGACCGCCTCCGCACAATAGACGACCGGCCCACGCATCACACATAACTGATAAGCGTCCCGCGCCACATGGCTACTGGCAAATACGGCCTGCGGCTCGATCACCAAAGAGAGCGTGACGGGCTTGCCATCGTTTTCGATGAGGGCATACCCCTTCTGCATCGTATACGGCCGGTCCAGCGTGAAGTGCTGGCACCAGCCGGGGATGCGCAGTGCCAGGCGGGCCGCGCCGCGGGCCGTGATGCGGATCTGCCCATTTCGCGGGTAATCGGTCTCCACCGTGCAGAGCAGATGGCCGGTATCCAGCGTGGAGGCGGCATATTGATGCACATACAGCGTTTCCTCTTTTTCTTCCCATCCATACAGATATCCGCCAAGCGAAGAGAGCAACCGGTTCAGATTAGGGGGACAGCAGGAACAGGAGAAGACCGGCGGGCGCTGTGTGATAGGAAAGCGCGGGGCGCCATAGGCATTGCTGAAGTGCTCCCGCAGGTCGATCTGCAGGGCATTTTCATAAAAGAACCGCTCCCCATCCAGAGAAAGGCCGGCGAGCACCCCGTTATAGAAGGCACGCTCGATGCAGTCCGCATACCGGGCATCCGGCTCATTTTCCGCCATGGCGCGGCAGAAGAACATCATGCCGATGGCGGCGCAGGTCTCCGCATAGGCGGTGTCATTGGGCAGATCATACGGCGCGGTAAAAGCCTCCCCTATATAGGTAGAGCCGATCCCGCCTGTCACATACATCTTTTTCTCTACCACATCGGCATACAGCGTCCGGCAGGCCTCCCACAGCGCCGCATCCCCGGTGTCGTGCGCCAGCATCGCCATGGCGGTGTACAGATACACGGCGCGCACCGCATGCCCCACGGCCTCCCGCTGTTCCCGCACCGGCGCATGGCTCTGGTTGTATGCATTGGGCGCCACGTCTGCCGCGGTCCCGCGCACATCCAGGAAATAGCGCGCCAGTTCCAGATAGCGGCCCTCCCCGGTATAGCGATACAGGCGTAGCAAAGCCAGCTCGATCTCCTCATGTCCCGGGGTCGCAAAGGCCGCGCTCTTTTCCTCCACGAACACGCGATGGATATAGGACACATAGCGTTCCATGCAGGAAAGCAGGGTCGTTTTCCCGATCTCCGCGCAGGCGATAGCGGCCTCGATCAGATGCCCGGCGCAATACAGCTCGTGATTGTTCCGATCGCGGAAGCGCCTGGCCGGCTCCACCGCCGTAAAATAGATATTGAAGTAGCCGTCTGCCCCCTGGTGGCACCGGATCTGCTCGATCAGGGCATCCAGCCGCGCCTCCAGCACCGTATCCTCCGGATGCTTTTTCAGGATATAGGCGGCGCCCTCCATCCATTTGGCCACGTCGCTGTCCCAGTAGAGATGCGGCCGGTTCTCCTGCCCTTCCCGCCAGTCACAGGCGAAGGCCGCGATGCGGCCACTTTCTTCAAACTGCTGGTAGACCGCATGGATCGTGGTGCCCCGGTTCAATGCTTCCTTTTCTGCCAGATATCCCCCCTGCAGTGTGACATGTGTATGATCGATGCTGTGCATAACTTTTCCTCCCGGTGCTACTTTTTCTTCCCCGCCTGCGCATTTTGGCGGCCTGTTTTCTCACCGGTATTGTAGCATATCCCGCCCTGCAAGTCAATGACAAAAGCATACTTTTTCCTGACATGAGCAAAAATTGACACAGTGGCCCCCATTCTGCACGCTTGCCTATATCACCAAAGTGATAGTTTATCAGAACTGCTGGACGATCCTGATGCCTTTGGCGGCTAGGTTCTTTGGGAGAGGGATCCACACGCAGAAAACAAAAAGAGGAGGTCTTTTCATGGATCTCCTCTTTTTATACACGCCCGGCCTTCGTTTCGGACCTGCCGCGCATCCAATGCAAAGCGGGCTGACGCATACGCGTCAGCCCGCGCGGCCCGCACGGGGCGGGTCAGATCTTCCAATAATCGTCTGAATTCGGGTCATTGCGGGGGTCATAGGCCTCCTGCGGGGCGTCCGACGGAGCGTCCTGCGGGGCGGCATCCGTGCGTGCATCGTCCTCCGCCGGGGTGCCGGACGGCAGATCTGCCACCTCGATGCCCAGCCCATCCATCATCTCTCGCTCATTGCCGGAAAGGGTGGGGGTCGCCGTATTGCTCTTCTGCTGTTCGGCGGCGCGGCGATTCTCTTCCTCGCTCTTCTGGCGGCGCTCTGCGTCCATGGCCTCCAGTTGCTCGACCGTGATATCCTCCTGCTGCATAGCGGCGCGGAAGATGTCACCATCCATGATCTCATTCTTCAGCAGGTACTGCGCGACCAGTTCCAGCTTCTCACGGTGGCCGGAGATATACGCACGGCACCGGGCATAGCACTCTTCGATGATACGGCGGATCTCACTGTCGATCGTAGAGGCCGTCTGCTCAGAATAGGTCTTGGTATTATTGAAATCACGTCCGAGGAACACCTCATCACTGCTGTGCTCCGACCCGTAAAGAACGGTGCCCAATTTATCGCTCATACCATACCGGGTGACCATGTTTGTCGCCACACGGGTCGCCTGTTGGATGTCATTGGAGGCGCCGGTCGAGATATCGTCCATGACGATCTCTTCTGCCACGCGGCCGCCCAGCGACACCACGATATCATCCAGCATCTCACCGCGAGAAGCCGTCAGATGGTCTTCTTCCGGCACCATGACGGTCACGCCGCCTGTGTTCCCGGCCGGCAGGATGGTGATCTGCTTCACGGGATCTGCCTTGGGGGCATAATAGGAGGCGATGGCGTGGCCCGCCTCATGGTATGCGACCAGGCGGTTCTCCTGCTCATTACGCGCGGCAGACTTCTTGCGGGGGCCGAGCAGGATCTTCATATACGAATCTTCGATATCCTGGGCGCCGATCAACGTCTTCTTGCGCCGGGCGGCCAGCAGGGCCGACTCATTCAGGAGGTTGGCCAGATTCGCACCGGTGAAACCCACGGTCATCTGCGCGATACGCTTGAAATCAACGGTCTCCTCAAACGGCTTTCCTTTTGCGTGCACGTGCAGGATCGCCTCCCGCCCGCGGATATCCGGATAGCCGATAGTGACCTGCCGGTCAAAGCGCCCTGGCCGCAACAATGCCGGGTCCAGCACGTCCGGGCGGTTGGTGGCCGCCATGACGATGATCCCCTGGTGCGTGCCAAAACCGTCCATCTCTACCAGCAACTGGTTCAGCGTCTGCTCTCTTTCATCATGGCCGCCGCCCAGCCCCGCACCGCGGTGCCGCCCCACGGCATCGATCTCATCGATAAAGATGATGCTGGCAGGGTTCTTGCGCGCCGTATCGAACAGGTCACGGACGCGGGAGGCGCCCACGCCCACATACATTTCTACAAAGTCTGAACCGGAGATGGAATAGAAAGGCACATTGGCCTCCCCCGCTACGGCCTTGGCCAACAGGGTCTTACCGGTGCCGGGAGGGCCGACCAGCAGTACGCCGCGCGGGATGCGTGCACCCAGGCGGGTAAAATGCTGGGGGTCGCGCAGGAATTCTACCACTTCCTGCAATTCTTCTTTTTCTTCATCGGCCCCGGCCACGTCCGAGAACTTGACCGTGCTCTGCCCCTCCTGGCCCTTGGTCTTGGCGCGGGCAAAGGAGTTCATCTTTCCGCCGCCCATGCCGCTGGCCGCACGCTGCATCATGACGATCATGACGATGATCAACACGATCACGACCAGATACGGCAGTGCCGAGAGGATCCACGGTGTCTCCTGTGGCGGCTCCAGATCATATTTCTTCAGGACGAGCTCATCGCCCTCCTTTTGCAGATTGGCCTCTGCCCAGCGCTTGATATCCGCGCGGTCATCGGTATAGCCGAGCTGGTACTCGTACTTGACCGTTTTCCCTGTTTCATCCAGTGCCTCGATCTTGACCAGACCATCCGAGGTGATGACGCAGGACGTCACGCGGTTGTCATCGAACAGCGCCTTGAGATCTCCATAGGTAAATGTCTCCTTCTGCATCGTGGCGCTGGACCAAAAAGAAGCGACCAGCACGAAGACCAGGAGCATTGCTACAAAGAGAATAATGTTCTTTACGTTTGCTTTCATTCAGGATACGACCATGCCTTTCTGTGCCACGCACAAACCAAAGTTACCGGGGTTCAGTCCTGCCGCACGGCTGCGATGTACGGAAGATTGCGATATTTTTCATCATAATCCAGCCCGTATCCCAGCACGAACTCATCCGGGATCTCCCGGCCGACATAATCCGGTGTAAAGGGTACCTCGCGCCGCACCGGCTTATCCAGCAGGGTACAGGTGCGGACACTGCGCGCGCCCTTCTTTTTTAAATATTCTGTCAGGAAGGTCAGCGTGTGACCGCTGTCCACGATGTCCTCCACGATCAGGATGTCATAGTCTGCGATGTTGTCCCGGAACAGGTCCAGCAAAACGCGCACGTTGCCGCTGGAGCGGCGCGCGCCCGCCCCATAGGAGCAGACCTTCATAAAATCGATCTCAAAGACCGACTTCATCTTCTTCATCAGGTCGGCCATGAAGAGCATAGACCCCTTCAAAACGCCCACCAGGAGCAGATTCTTCGACCCGGCATAGTCCGCATCCAGGCGGGCCGCCAGACGGGTGTTGATCTCCTCCAGTTCCTCTGTGCTGATCAAAACATGCAACCGATCCATAAGTTCTTCCATATCAATGTCCCTCACCTTTATAGCAATAATATAGGCAAACTGAATCTTTTCCGGGTGCCGCATCTTTCTGGGCATCCGCCATGCTGAAGCCGGGCACCCACACGATCTCCCCCGCGCAACATACCATGGGCAACACAGCACGCAGGCTGTGCGGCAATTTGCGGTCGGTCATCATGCGGCGCACACGGTGCGTCATCCCCCCGAAGCGATAGGCATCGCGCGGGCGATAATTCCTGGCTGACATGTTACTAATTGTAACAGACTTAAGCGTCGTGTGTATAAATAAATTGTAAATATTCGCACGTTGTTTTTCAAATTCCGGATCGCGTGCTGGCAGTATCCAGAGGCTCTGCCCCCCGGGCAGGCAGTTCTCCCCCGGGTGCAGTGGCACCTCATACATCACGCCCTTTTCCTCCCCCGGGGAAGAAAAGAACACGCGCCCTTCTGCCAGGCGGCATACCTGCCCCCCGGGCACCGCCACGTGCCCTTCCGCCTGCCCGGCGGCCAGCATCTGCCATATCTGATGCAGATGGGTCTGTTCCAGCATCTGCGTATGGCCGCTGTCGGCATACAATCGTTCCAGCACCCGGCGCCCCATGGCGCGGGGGAGGGCACGCAATCCAGCGGCATCCAGAGAAGGGGGGGCGTTTTCCCCCTGCACCAGCAGGCGCCGATAGGCTTCCTGCGCCGCATAGGCGGCGGCCTCCTCTTCTTCCCGCAGGTTATGGGAAAGGCGCGCTACCGCCCGCTCCGGCTCCGGCTGGATCTCTGCCAGGCGCGGCAGGATCTGTGCGCGGATATAGTTGCGGGTATAGGCCTCGCTCGCATTAGAAGAGTCGGTCACGTAGGGGGCGCCCATCTCTTCCAGCGCGGAGAGGATATCCTGCCGCGTCAAGCATAGCAGGGGGCGCACATACACGCCCCGCACCGGCGGGATGCCGCACAGGCCGCGCATCCCACTGCCGCGCAAAAGACGGAAGAGCACCGTCTCCAGCTGATCTGTCGCGTGGTGGGCGGTGGCACAGCAGGTATATTCCGGGTGCCGGTCCAAGGCCGCCTCGAACTGTGCATAGCGCCACGTCCGGGCGCCGGTCTCCAAACTGACTTTTTGCGCCCGGCACAGGGCCGGGACGTCCCCGCGCACCTCCTCATACGGCACATCATACTGGGCGCACAGGGCACGGCAGAAGGCGGCGTCCCGGTCGCCCTCCGCACCGCGGATGCCGTGGTGCAGGTGCAATGCCCCAAAGGAAAAGCCCTCCTGGCAGGAGGCCTGACGCAACAGGTGGAACAGCAAGACCGAATCCGGCCCGCCGGACAGCCCCAGCAGAACGCCCCCGCGCAATCTTTCCTCGATCCCCTCCGCCGCACAATTCTGGCAGAAAAGATGCACAGCCCGGCGGCAGGCCAGCCCGCCGCCGGGCAACGAAAAGGGTCGCATTACACGCCCTCCGTTTCGTCCAGCGTGCGGAACTTGGTAAAGCGGCCGATCCAGCCCATCCGTACCGTGTCGGTAGAGCCATGGCGGTTCTTGGCCACGATGACCTCTGCCGTGTTGGCGGCATTGGCATCTCCCCCGTCCTGATCCTTATAATATTCATCCCGGTACAGGAACATGACAACGTCCGCATCCTGCTCGATCGCACCGGAATCACGCAGGTCGGACAGCATCGGCTTTTTACTGGTCCGGGACTCCGGCCCACGCGATAACTGCGCACAGCAGATGACCGGCACGCCCAGATCCTTGGCCATGATCTTGAGATTACGGGAGATATCCCCCACCTCCTGCACGCGGTTCTCGATATTCTTGCCGCTCTGCATCAATTGCAGATAGTCGATGACCACCAGCCCCAGGTTCTTTACCCGGCGCAATTTGGCCTTCATATCGGTGGTGGTGACCCCGGTCGTATCATCGACCAGGATATCGCACCCGGAGAGTTGCGCCGCCGCATCGGCCAGGCGCGGCCAGTCCTCCGGCGTCAGTTCCCCACTGCGCAGGCTGTGGCTATCGACCATCGCCTCGCTGGAGAGCATACGGTTGACCAGCTGCTCCCCCGACATCTCCAAAGAGAAGATGCACACGGCGCGCCCGGTCTTTTTGGCCACGTTGGTGGCGATGTTCATGGCAAAACTGGTCTTACCCATACCGGGGCGGGCGCCGATCAGGATCAGGTCACCCTTCCCCATTTCCACCAGCACGCGGTCCAGCCCGGAGAAACCGGTCGCCATGCGGTCCAGGTTTCCCTGATTGGCCGCCAGACGCTCCAGTTCCCCATACACGTTCGTCATGATATCCCGGATATGGCGGAACTCGCGTGATTCGCGATTCTGCGCCAGTTCAAAAATGCGCTGTTCGGCCGCGTCCACGATGTGGCGCACCTCGCCCGCCTCGCTGTATGCGGTGTGGCTGATGTCCTCGCACGCCTCGATCAGGCGGCGCAGAACGCTCTTATCATGCACGATCTGCGCATAATCCTTTACATTGGCCGCCGATGGCACGATCCGCGCGATCTGCCCGATATAATCGGTGCCGGCCTGCTCATTGGGATACACGCCGTTCTGCACCAGCGTATTCAGGAGCGTGACCGGGTCTATCTGGCGGCTGGCAAGGAACATGTCCCGCATGGCATCAAAGATGTGCCGGTGTTCCTCCAGATAAAAATCCTCCCCCGTCAGCATGCCCGCCACAGCGGAAAAGCATTCCGGCTTGATCAGGATCGAACCGAGGACGGACTGCTCTGCCTCGATCGACACCGGCATCTTCTGAAAAAGTTCACTGTTCATGCTTACGCTTCCACTTCAATGGTAAAGGTAGCGGCGATCTCCGCATAGATCTTGGCGGTGGCGTGGTACGTGCCGGGAGTCTTGATGGTCTCCACTTCCAGCTTGCGCCGGTCTACCTGGATCCCTGTCTGCTTTTCCAGCTCGGAGACGATGTCCTTCGACGTCACGGCGCCATACAGGCGCCCATCCGCACTGGCCTGCGAATGGATGACCAGACGCACTGCCTTCAATCTTTCGGCTAAGGCAGCGGCCGCCTTGCGCTCCTCCGCTTCGCGGAAGCGCTGGGAGCTCTCCTTCCCCTTCAACTCATTCTCCGACTGTGCCGTGGCCGGCACGGCCAATTTCTGCGGGAACAGGAAGTTGCAGGCGTACCCGTCCGATACATCGATCATCTGGTCGCGCTTTCCTTTGCCCTTCACATCCTTCAACAAAATGACTTTCATATCCTTATCTCCTTTCGGCCACACGGCCTGTTACGATATCTTTGTTTGCTCGTTCTTATATATTTTTGTCGATCGCCTCACGCAGGCGCACGATGACTTCCTGGATGGTCTGGCGCTCGACCTGTGCGCCCGCCACATCGAAGTGGCCGCCGCCGCCCAATTCTTCCAGGATCAATTGCACATTGATGCGGCCATCCGACCGGGCCGAGATGCACACGCGCGGCCCGATGCTGACCAGCGTGATGGCGGCGTCCACCCCTTTGACCGTCAGCAATTTATCGGCCGCCTTGGCTGCCAGCACACGGTAGGAGGCATCGGTATCCTCATCCACATAGGCGATCGCCACACGGTCGCGGTAGATGGTGGTATTGGCGTGGAAACGGGCTTCTTTGGTCAGGTCATTGACGTCCGTGCGGAAGAGGTCATTGCTCTCGCCCGGCACAGCGCCCTCTCCCCGCAGATACAGGGCCGCCGCAAAGGTGCGGGTACCGGTATTGCGGGTGAATTGCTTGGTATCCAGCAGGATACCGGCCAACAGCAGCTCTGCTTCCTCCTTCAGCAGGGTGCGGGAGGTCATGTACTGCTCCAGCATCTCCGATACCAGTTCCGAAGCGGAAGACGCAGACGGCTCGATAT
>CAYXDB010000073.1:0-9178 GCA_964463735.1 uncultured Ruminococcus sp.
AACCATCAACCTGCTGATTACAAATCAGCTGCTCTGCCATTGAGCCACACCAGCAATTCTGGCCATCAACATTGCTATTATAGCATATGCCGCCCTCCTTGTCAACCCCTTTTTGAAAAAAAGAAAAAGTTTTGGGAAAAAGAAAAAGTTTTGGTCTGCGCTGTAAATAGATATGACCCCCAAGGAGTGAAGAGGGAAGAGGGACGTAGCGGGGCTAGTGCAGGGAGTTTTTATAGGCCGTTGGGGAGAGGAGGTATTTTTCCTTGAACTTTTTGGAGAAGTAATATATATTTTCAAAGCCGCACATTTTCGCGATCTCGCCGACGGAATACCTGTTCGTTAAAAGCAGCTCGGCGCTCCGCTCCAGGCGCATGTTATTGACATAGCGAACGGGCGGCACACCGAATTTTTTAATAAAGAGTTTTTTGAAATACGTATAACTGATCCCGCAGAGCTTCGGCAGCAGGGCATATTCTATGTCGCCGTACAGGTGGCCGTGCAGATATTCTATGCCCGGTTCCAGTTTGGCATATTTGCTTTTTGCGGCATATTGCTCACTTTTTGCCAGCATTTCATATAGAATATCATACATCGCCGCCATGCATCGGTAATAGTATCCGTTCGGCTTCGTCAGCCAGAGCCGATATATTTTTTGGAACAGGTCCAGCATTTTGATATTCCCGGAAAAGTCAAGTAAGAACAGATCTGGCCCCAGTGGCATATCTGTATCAAAAAATATATCGATGCAGTCCCCGGGGATCGTGCGTTCTATATAATAATCGGCATTTTGCGAGCGCGGGATGATATACACCATATCGGGCCTGATATGGAAGACTTTGTGGTTGAAGTGCGTTGCGACTTCGCCGGAAAGTTTATAGATCAATTCGCACCGCGGTATCTTGTCACCGTAATGTATGAGGTGGCCTTCATTTTCCTTCGGCCGTATCAAAGTGACCGACGATATTTCTTTGATAGTAAGATCGTTGTTTTCCAGCATTTTCATCACCCCCTCTCATTATACCATGCGCTTTTTGCAAAAGCAACAAAAAGTGATGAAAAATATAAAAAAGGCATAGAATGCATTTACGAAAGAGTATAACCTTGCTATAATGGTATCGCAGATGCCCACGGCTGGAGACGGGCATGCGTGGTATTCCTGCGTGCGTGGTGGTCTGCACAGGAAGCCAGCGGGGCGATGCCACAGCGCATTGCGCCGCTCTAAATAAGTAAAAACAGAAAGATGATGGGTATGACCGAAAGGATCGAACGATTAACAGAACTGACCATGCACGGAGCCATGTATGTAGACCCCGTCCAGGTCGCATTTGACCGGGAGGATCTGTTTTTGCCTGAAAATGAGATGCAGGTAAAGCGGATCTGCGAATACATCGTAGCGCAGGAACCGAAGATCACAAAATTCTCGCAGTTGACGGGCTTTTTCCGGTTTGACGGCTCCGTGGTCGGCGACGCCTTCTGCCGTAGCGGGCACAAGGCGACCGAGGAGACCATGCGCTACTTTTACCTGCGATCGGTGCGCAACCTTTCCACGATGGAATGGCAGCATGCAACAGCGGACTATACCAGGGTGTTGCGCGGGGGCATGAGCGGCATCCTGCAGGAGATCGATCGTTCGCTTGCGGTGCATGATAAAGCAGAGGAGATCGCATTTTTAACGGGGCTGAAGGCCGTTGCCGAGGCGATGATCGCGTGGGCGGAGAAATGCGCGGCGCGCGTGCAGGAGTTTTCAAAAACCGTGGAAGAGCCTGCATACCGAGCCAGTCTGGAGAGGTTGTCGCAAGCGCTTTTGCACGTGCCGAAAAACAAGCCGCGGAACTTTTATGAGGCGGTACTTTCCATTTACGTTTGCTTCAGTCTGGACCCGGACAGCGTAGGGACCCTGGACCGGTATCTGACGCCGTTTTATGAAAAGGATATCAGTGCGGGAACGCTGACGGAAGAGGAAGCCAAAGAGTACTTGCAGGAATTGTTTTTGATGTTGCAGGCAAAGACACCGCTGGCGGGCAACTTCACCCGTGGGGGCGAATCGCATTTTTGCATCGGCGGGTATCTTCCAAATGGCGAGGATGGCTTTAATGCGGTGTCCAAACTGATCGTGGAAAGCCTGCTGGAACTGCCGATCTATTGCCCTGAGATCACGCTGCGGTGGACGAGGAAAACGCCCCGGGAAGTATTGCGCTTTGTGATGGATAGCGAAAGGAAGGACCCCTTCAAGCGGTTTGCCTTCACCAATGATGAAAAACGCATCCAGTGCTATACCGAGATCTGCGGCTTCCCGTTTGAGCGCGCGGTGAATTATACCATGGTCGGCTGTAACGAGCCGGCATTCCTGGGGGCGATCACGGGCAGTAACTCAAAGGGGAATCTGGTCCGCTGTGTCGAGGCGCTGTTCCACGACCGGTCCGCGCTCATCCAAAACGCGCAGAGCTTTGAGGAATTTTATCAGATCTTTGAAAAAGAACTGTTTGAAACGATCGATGAGATCTACGCCTATGACGATAAATACAACCTTGCCCGGGCAAAAGATATCAATTATACATCCAGCCTGATCTTTAATGATTGCATAGAAAATGCCAAAAGCCTGACCCAGGGCGGCGGGGATGTTGTGATCGCCTCCCCGATGCTTTTGGGGATCACCAATGCCATCGATTCCGTGATCGTCGTCAAGCAATTCGTCTATGACACCCAGGCGCTCTCTTTAGCGGATCTTATCCGGGCGGTGCAGGCGAACTGGAGCGGGTATGAAGGATTGCGGGCCACGATCCTGAAAAGGGGGCATTTCTTTGGCAATGACGATGACACGTCCAATTACGTCGCCCAAAGGATCTACCGGAGCTTTTATGAACACCTGAAGGGTAAGAAAAATGTTTTTGGCTACCCGTGGCTGATCGGCGACCTTCTGGGCTATAACGAACACCATAAATGGTTCGGCGAAAAGACCAAAGCGACGCCCGATGGGCGCTTCGCCGGCGACCTGATAAAATTCGGCATCGGGCAGAGCGAGGGCAAAGACAGAGAGGGATTGACCGCGCTGTTGAATGCCATTGCCAAACTGGACCCCTACGGGATCTCCTGCGGCAGTACCGTTACGAACATTTCTCTCGATGAGCAGCTTATCCAAAATGACGCGCATTTTGAAAAGACGGTAGATATGTTTGAAACGTATTTTCAAAACGGCGGTATCCACTTCCAACTGACCTATGTTTCCAAAGAAGACCTGATCGCCGCGCAACATGACCCGGAAAAATATAGCAACCTGCGGGTGCGCGTGACCGGTTTTTCCGATTACTTTGTAAGATTGAAAGAGAGCATACAGGATGACATTATCGAAAGGACGACGCACAATGAATGATCTTGTTGAAATAAGGACCGTTTTGGGAAAGAAGAAGATCGACAGTTCGGTCAAGATCCTTGCCCATGAGCATATCTGCTGTTATTCGGCGTATCTGTCTGTCATGTCCCAAAACTATTTAGACAAAGATGCGCTGATAGAACGATCTGTGGCTATTCTCCAAGCTATGAAAGAACGATACGGGGTCGGCCTGTTCGTGGACTGTACCCCCGTCAATATCGGCAGAGATATCCCCCTGCTGAAAAAGATATCCGTTTTGTCGGGCGTGGATATCGTCTGTGCCAGCGGCTTTTACTATAATGATGAGCCGATCCTGGATTGCATGTCAGATGCAACGCTTGCCGACTTTATGGTGGAAGATGCCAATACGGTTTGCGCCGGAATCATAAAAGCAGCGGTGGAATATGAGGAGATCTCTGGCTTTAATAGTAAACTTTTAAAGGCTTCGGCCATGGCACAGAAGAAGACCGGCTTGCCTGTCGTCCTGCATACCAATGCCCGGAATAAAAACGGTGCCAGGGCCGTGGAGATCCTGCTGGAGGAAGATGTAGCGCCGCAAAAGATCGTGGTGGGCCATTTGAGCGATACGGATGATATGGCATATATCGAAAGATCTGCCAAAATGGGGTGCTATATCGCCTTCGACCGTCTGTATGATGATAGGAGCGAGGCATATATCCGTGCTAAGGTCCGGCAGATCCATGCCTTGTGCGAAGCGGGGTGTGAAGACCGGATCCTGTTGTCGCATGACGATGCTGTTTTTATGGGCTTTTCCGATAGACCACAGATCAAGGAGCCGCGGTGGTCCTATATGTTTGATTATATCGTCCCGCAACTGGACGAGAATATCGCAAGCAAAGTATTGCGGGAAAATCCCCGAGCGATGCTGTGCGGAAGATAAAGGAGGCAGGAACATGGAATATGCAGAAAAAATACACCAGTATGTGGCGCAACATAGGGAAGAGATCGTAGATACCCTGAAAAAACTGGTAAGGATCCCGTCTATCCAGGGCCCGGCAGAACCGGATGCCCCGTTTGGAAGGGAATGCGCCAGGGTCCTGGCATATATCGAAACGCTGTATGCGCAAAACGGGTTTGCCACGTCGCTGGACAAAGAGGGCGGCTATTTGCTCTCCTGTTACGGGAGCGGGGAAAAAACGCTCGGCCTCTTTGCGCATGCCGACGTGGTGCCGGTGAGTGACGACTGGGTGCACACGACCCCCTTTGCACCGGTGGAAAAGGACGGGTACTTGATAGGCAGAGGGGTGCTGGATGATAAGTCTGCGGTCGTCATCTCGCTCTATTGCACCAAAATGCTAAAAGAACTGGCCATCCCGTTCCACACAAAACTGGTCATGTTCACCGGCTCCAATGAGGAGACGGGGATGAAGGATGCCGACAATTATCTAAGGGCGCATACCGCACCGGACTTTTCTTTGATAGCCGATACTGCCTTCCCGCTCTACAGGGGGGATAAGAGCGGCATGGACCTCTGGGTCACGATGCATACGAAATTGCAGGACATCCAGGACTTTTGCGGTGGCAAAGCCATGAATGTCATACTCGGCCGGGCTTCTGCGACCGTGCATGGCGAGGCCGTGACCGAAACGGGGATCTCACGGCATGCGGCATTGCCGGAAGGTTCGGTCAATGCCGGATACAAATTGGCAAAAAGGCTTGCATTGCGGGAGGATATTTGCCACTCCGACAGGGAACAGATGCGGTTTTTGGCGGATGTTCTGGAAAGATACTACGGGGAGATCTACGGCATAGAACATAGCGACGAATGCGGGAAACTCACCTGTACCAACGGTGTGATAAAGACCGAAGGGGGGGAGATCACGTTCGGTCTGAATATGCGCTTCGGCCTCTCTGCGGATATCGCACAGGTGAAAAAAAGCATAGAGCCTTTCTTTGCGCAGCACAACTGCACCGTGCAGTTCGGGGAAGTGAAGAAAGGGTACGTGACCGCGGAGGACCATGCCGATCTGCGCGCCTGCCTGCAGGCATACCGTGCCTTCATGGGGGAGAAAGACCCGCCGGTATATATCAATGCGGGCGGCACCTATGGCAGGAAACTGCCCTGCGCCGCCGAGATCGGGACGACTACGCGCGGCGGCGCCCCCGCCGGTACACCGCAAGGGCATGGCGGCGCCCATCAAAGCGATGAATGCCTTTCAATAGAGGGCTTTTTGCAGGCCATAGAACTGACCATGCAAATGCTCCTTGCATGTGACAGAGTGGAGGAAGGATAGGATGAAAGTATTATTTACAGGGGATGTGAACTTCCGGGGCGTGAAAGACCTGGACCGCGAGAGTGCTCTTGCCATCTTACAAGATGTTACGCCGTATACGCAAAGCGTCGATCTCGTGATACCGAATCTGGAATGCCCTTTAGGCGATGCAAAGAACTATACCCCGATCAAAAAAGCAGGCCCGAACCTGATCTCCCGGAGTGGGGCATTGCCTTCTTGCAGGCGATGGACACAGCGGCCGTCACGCTGGCCAATAATCATATCGGCGACTATGGCGATGCGGCGCTGGAGAACACGCTCCGTCTTTTGGAGGAGAGCGGCATCCGACACGCCGGCGCCGGGGCGGATATTTCCGCCGCCTATGCCGCCATGCGGCTGGAAAAGCAGGGCATGACGCTCTCTGTTTTATCGGTATGCGAAAATGAGTTCGGCATTGCCGGGGAAAACAAGGCCGGTTCGGCCGGGTATGACCCCCGCCGCTTGATGCATAAGCTACAGGAGGAGAAGGACAACTGCGACTTTGTGGTCGTGGTGTTCCACGGTGGCAATGAATTTGATCCGCTCCCGTCCCCCGATACCCAAGAACGGTATCGCATGATCTGCGATATGGGGGCCGATGCCGTCATCGCCGGGCACACGCATTGCCCGCAGGGGTACGAGATCTATCATGGGAAACCGATCCTGTATAGCCTGGGCAATTTCTTTTTCCTCCCGCGGGAGGAAAAAGGGGAAAAGGATGCGTGGTATTACGGATATTTTACGATACTGGATCTTGATCGGTCCCGCCTGTCTTTTGAGGTCATCCCCTATAGATTTGATGTAGCGGGCAAAAGGATCACCGTCTTTTCCGGGGAAGAGCGGGAGAAAATGAAAGAGTATATCGCGCATCTGTCCGCGATCATACAGGATCCGTATGCCTTAAAACAGTATTTTAAGGGCTGGGCGCTTGACCATCCCTGGATCCCGCAATTGCCGAAAAATTTCAATGATCTGGCAGGTTACAATGCGGCAGGTCATTACGACCTGCTGAAATGTGAAGCGCATTGCAGCCAGGCAAAGCAGGCCCTGGAGGTCCTGTTCCAGGATGAAGTCGATGCGGTAAAGGTCTGGCAGGAAAAGATCCGGGCATTGCAAATCATGCCGGTGTAATACGCACGCCACATAAGGCCTGCACACACGGCCACTGGAGCGACCTGATTCGGGATATTTACGAAGGAATAAAAAGAGCCTGGGGCACCGCCGTGCGGTGCCCCAGGCTCTTTTACCATAGACCGGTCATGCGCCCGTGACCGGGATGCTGATCTCCGTGACGAATTTGCTCAGGTCGCTGGTCAGCCCATAGTCGATCATGGTGATCTCGCGGGAAAAACCGCTGATCTTCCATTGGCGTTCTGCGATATAGGCCAGCAGTTTTTGATATTGTGCCGGGGCTTCGGTATGGCTCCCGTGGAAGCGGATGGTCACACAGCGCGTCTCCGGCAGGAGCATGGTCTCACCCTCAAAATGATCTTCTTCGTCCAGAAGGAGAAAAATGCCGTCATAACTGTCAAAGTGGCCGTTCTCCAGATTCTGGGGCGCAATGCCGACGCCGACTTTGCCGAGGAAGATCACCGCCTCCGTCTGGTCCTGGTCCAGCGCCCGGATAGGCTCCTCCATATCTAAGAACCCGCGGATCTTCAGCGGGTCGCCCACCCAGACCATGCGGCATTTGCTTTTGTGGGTCACCTGCACCGTGTCAAAGACAGAATTTTTAGCATCTGCGATCATTTGCAGGCGGTTGTCTATCTTGCGTTCAATGCGGTGCAGTTCCTCCTGCTTTGCCATGACCGCCTGCTTTTGCAGGAGCAGTTTTTCCTCCATCCTCTCCACATCCCGGTTGGCAAGGAAATCTGCGATCTCCGTCAGCGGCATATCCAGGGCGCGCAGGTAGCGGATGCTGTTCAGCACCTCAAACTGCCTTGCCCCGTAATAGCGATAGCCGCTGTCGGGGCTGATGTATTCCGGGGTGATCAGGCCCACATCCTCATAATGCCGCAGGCTGCTCACGCTCAAATGAAAGAGTTTTGCTACGTCTCCGATAGAAAAAAGATCTTGTTTATCCATGTGTCACCCCGCGCGCATCCTGCCGGTCTTTCTTCATCAGCACGGTAAAGACGATGAGGCAGATGACCACCGAGATGACCGAGCCGGAGGACGTTGCCAGCCCCATCGGGAACAGCGTCGTGGGGAACAGTTGGGAGGTCATATACACGCCGGGGATCCGCATCAGCACGATGGCGATGATGTTGTGCATAAACGAGAGGCCGGATCGCCCCACCGCGCAAAAGTAACCGCTGAAGCAGAAATGGATCCCGGCAAACAGGCAGTCCCATACATAGCCCCGCAGATATTGACCGCCCAGGCGGACGACCTCTGCGCCCTCTGCGGTGGTCGCATCTGTGAACAGCGCCACCACCGGCTCCGCCCAGAACTGCATGACCACCGCCACGATACAGCCAAACCCGGCGGCAAGGAATGCGGCATAGCGCAAGGTCTCCTCCGCCCGCCGGGGCTTGCCTGCGCCGATATTCTGTGCCCCCAGCGCCGAAACGGTGGAGAGCATCGAGGACGGCACGAGGAACAGGAAACTGATCACCTTTTCCACGATGCCAACGGCGGAGGAATCGTTGAGCCCCCGGTTGTTGGCAATGATGGTGATCACGATAAAGGCGATCTGGATCAGGCCATCCTGCAAGGCAACGGGCACCCCGATGGACAGGATGTTGCGCATGACCGGCCGATAGGGCTTGAAGTCGGCTTTCGTCACAGAAATGCCGCTCTTCCGCTTCAGCATCACGGCAAGCGAGACGATGACGCTGATCGCCTGGGAAAGCGTCGTGCCAAGGGCCGCCCCCGCCGGCCCCATGTGGAACGCCCCCATGAACAGATAGTCGAGGCCAATATTGGCCGCGCAGGCGATCGCAATAAAATACATAGGGCTCTGGGAGTCACCCATGCCCCGGAAGATAGCGCTGATCACATTGTACGCCGTGATGAAGGGGATACCGATAAAACAGATGGTCAGATAATCGATCGTGCCGGAAACGGCATCCGCCGGGGTGGACATGAGTGCGGTAATGGGCCTGGCCAGTACCACGAGCAGCACGGTCAGCAAGAGAGAGACCGCCATGAAGATGGTCACCGTGTTGCCGATGCCGGTGGCGGCTTTTTTCCTGTCATGGCTGCCGATGGCCTGCCCGACAAAGACGGTCGTGCCCATGGCAAGCCCCACGATCATGACGGTGAGCATGTGCATGACCTGTGAGCCAATAGAAACAGCCGACGTGTCGGCAACACTGCCGAACTGGCCGATGATGTAAAGGTCTGCCATGCCGTATAGCGTCTGCAACAGATAGGAAAGCAAATAAGGCAGCGAGAAGAGTAAAATATTCTTGAATACGCTGCCACCAGTCAGATCTTTTTCCATAAGAAACCTCCTTGTTCTCACTATTCCATTATAAACCCTATAATGGTTGTAGAGTCAATAGATTTTGAAAATTTTTCTCTTTTTGTC
>CAYXDB010000074.1:0-8777 GCA_964463735.1 uncultured Ruminococcus sp.
CGTTGAAATACTGCGCTCGAAAACCCTTGCAAGCAAGTTTTCTCGCTTGTATTATAGCATGTCTGTTTAAGAAAAGCAAGCGCTGGGGCACAAAAAGGGCGAAAAGAAGGGGTCACCGCACAGGCGGCAACTCGCAAAGTCAATAATATTTGCGGCGGCGGTGGCGGCGCAGGGCAAAGAAGATGCACAGCGCGACCAGCGCGACCACGATCACGCCCGTCAGCACATAGATATCCGTGCAGGGGGCGCTCTCCAGTTTCAGTGCTTCCCAGCGGCTGTTGGCGTAGGACTGCGTGGCGTCGTCCAAGTTGGCGTAGATGTAGGTGACAAAGCCGTTGTCCACGCTCTCAAACATATCCACGTCGGGCGTCTGTCCGGTGTAATCGGCGATGTCGTAGTCTTCTTCCTGTTCTGCCCGCCATGCGGCGTAGGCATGCACCATGGGTAGTAGCGCCTCATAGTCGCACTCCGGATACAAAATGGACAGCGCCTCATCGCCATAGCCATCTTCATCGTCCGTCATATCAGCCAGATAGTCCAGGCTGGTCGTGACGCGGATATTGGGGGAAGAATAGCCTATGTACTCGGCGTTCTCAATGGCTACGTCCAGCGTCTCTCCCTCGTCACCCCCCAGCAGGAAGTTCATATAGATCTGCGCCAGTGCGGGGTTCTTGGAGGTGCGCGGTACGCACATGGCGTCATAGAAGAAGTTGGTGCCCTCTTTGGGATAGGCAAAGCACAGGTCCTCATTGACATCGACCATGGTAAAGTAGTCGCCCGCGTAGTAAGGGGCCAGCAGGGCGGCGCCGCTCTCCATCTTGTTATAGATCTCGTCCATCACGTAGGCCTGGAGGCAGGATTTTTGCCCGCGCATCAATTCATACACGGCGTCCCAGCGGGCGGTATCGCTGGTGTTGACGTACAGATCTTCATAGATGCCGGCGCCGTTGTCATGCTCATAATTCAAAATGAACTGCGCGATGCCAAAGGCGTCCCGCGGGTTGTTGAAGTTCAGGATCTGGCCGGAGAGATCGGTGCCGTCCGGTATCTGGTTCCACAGGGTGTACCAACTGATCTCCCCCTTCTCGTCCCGCAGGCTCTCGTCCAGCGACGCATCGTAGATCAGGCCCAGGTACCCGTAGGTGTAAGGGACGCAATACGGGGCGGTGGAGAGCGCTTGAAAGCGCTGTTCGATGCAACTGGCATAGGCCGGGATGTACTGGTCAAAGTCCAGCGGGAGCAACATGTCTTCGGCGATCAACCGCTCGATCATGTACTCGGAGGGGAAGATCACATCCACCTTGGAGGAGCCGTTGCGCATCTTGGCGTACATCTCCTCGTTGGAGGCGAAGACGGAATAGACCACCTCCACCCGCTTGTGGTACTTCTGGTAATACCAGTCTTCAAACGCCTCGTTGGTGTCTACCCCACCATCGGCGCCTAAGGACATATATTCCCCCCAGTTGTAGACATACAGCCGTTCCACCGGTTCGTTACTGCAACCGGCAAGGGAAAGCGGAAGGAGGACGGAAAACAGCAGGATAAGGGACAAAATGGCTCGTTTCACGACACACGCCCCCTCTCTTTTTCCCGGCGGCGGTGTGCCGCGGCGGCCTGCCGCGCCTCTTTCATCTCCGCGCGGGACTGCATGACGTTGGACAGGATCAGCAATAGCAGGACGCTGACGAACAGGAGCGTGGACAGGGCATAGATGTCAGGGGTGACGGTGCGCTTGGTCATACTGAAGATATAGATCGGCAGTGTCTGGAAATCCCCCTCCGTGTTGAAGTAGCTGATGACGAAATCGTCAAGGGACAGAGTAAACGCCATGACGAACCCGCTCAGCACGCCGGGCAGGATGCAGGGCAACTCGACCTTGAAGAAGGATTGCAGCGGGGTACAGCCCAGATCCAGCGCCGCCTCGGGCAGGAAGCGATCCATCTGGCGGATCTTGGGGATGACGGAGAGGATGACATAGGGCAGGTTGAAGGTGGTATGCGCGATCAACACGGTGAAAAAGCCGAAGATGCTCTCCATGGAGAACAACTTCATCACGAAGGCAAACAGCAGTGCCATGGCGATACCCGTCACGATATCCGGGTTCATCATGGGCATGTTGGAGATGGTCTGCACCGCGCTCTTGAGATAGCGGTTGCGCATCTTTTCGATCCCAACGGCGGCGGCCGTACCGATCACGGTGGCCAGCACAGCCGAGAGCACGGCTAAGATCAGCGTGTTTTGCAGTGCCCCCAGCACTTCATCACTCTGAAAGAGCCGCTCATACCACATAAAGGAGAAACCGGTGAAGTTGGACAGGCTCTTGGAACTGTTAAAGGAAAACAGCACCATGATGGCCAGCGGGGCATACAGAAAGAGATAGATGAGGCCCATATAGATACGGGAGACCGTTTTCATACCAGCACACCTCCGTCTTCTTCTCCAAACCGGTTCATGACGGCGAGGCAGATGATGATCAGCACCATCAGGATCAGGGAGAGGGTGGCACCCATATGGTAGTCATAATTGGACATGAACTGCCGCTCGATCGTATCACCGATCATTTCAAAGCGGCCGTTGCCCATCTTCTGCGAGATGTAAAAGGTGCTGACAGACGGGACGAATACCATGGTGATGCCGGAGATGATGCCCGACAAGGTCAGGGGGAGGATGATGCGGAACATGGTCTGGAGGCTGTTACAGCCCAGGTCTGCGGCCGCCTCCAGGTACCGGGGATCTATCTTGCTCATGACGGTATAAATCGGCAGGACCATGTAGGGCAGGAAATTATAGACCATGCCTAAGATCACGGCGGCGCTGTTGCCCAGCAACTGCGCGCGCGGGAGCCCCAGGGCGGAAAGACAGTTGTTGATGATGCCGTTGCTCTCCAGGATGTTCATCCAGGAGTAGGTGCGGATCAGCAGGTTCATCCACATGGGCACCATGACCAGCATGATGAGCGTCCGCTGGGAGGAGAGGCGACTGCGGGACAGGCAATAGGCCAGCGGATAGGCCAGCAACAGGCAGATGACCGTGGCGACCGCGGCAAAGCAGATAGACCGCACGAAAACGGAGAGATAATTCTCCCCGCCCAGTGCCGCGAGGTTGGATAGGGAAAAATGGAAGGTGCCATCGGCATCTTCTGTCGTCAGCGCATAATACAAAACAAAAAGCAGAGGCGCGAGGATGAACAGCACGGACCATATCATATGCGGATAGGCAGCCGCCACGCGCAAAAGCGATCGTTTTTTATTCATTTTTTATTGCAACACCATAAATTCCCGCGCACGGCACGGGACATTTCCTTAAAGATCAAGATTATTCTTCTTCACCCGTTGCATCCGGGTTGGACAGCTCGTCCATCTCATCGCTGAAGGAACTGTAATCGCCAAACTGACCGGAGAACTCCGACTTGGGCATGATGTGGATCGCATCCGGCAGGATCTCCAGCCCGATCGTCTCATCGGGGCCGACATAATCGGTCGTCTGGATCATCCATTTGAAGCCGCCGATATCCACGATGATCTCGTAATGCACACCCTTGAAGGTGACGGAGGTGACGGTGCCGCGGAGCATGCCCTTTTCCGGGGCCACCACGTCCACGTCCTCTGGCCGGACGACTACGTCCACCCGGGCGTTCTGGCCGAAGCCGCCGTCCACACAGTCAAAGGTGTGGCCGGAGAAGGAGACGCGCCGGTCCTTCAGCATCACGCCGTCCAGGATGTTGCTCTCACCGATGAAATCAGCCACGAAGGCGTTGGCCGGTTCGTTATAGATATCGGTGGGGGTGCCGATCTGCTGGATGCGCCCGCGGTGCATGACCACCACCTTGTCCGACATGGAGAGCGCCTCTTCCTGGTCGTGGGTCACGTAGATAAAGGTGATGCCCGTCTGGGTCTGGATGTCTTTCAGTTCCCGTTGCATATCCTTGCGCAGTTTGAGGTCTAAGGCCCCCAGCGGCTCGTCCAGCAACAGGACGCGCGGTTCATTGATCAAGGCTCTCGCAATGGCCACGCGCTGTTGCTGGCCACCGGAGAGAATGGTGACATTCTTTTTTTCAAAGCCGGAGAGGGAGACACGCCCCAGCATCTTCTTCACCTTCTCTGCGATCTCGGCCTCCGGCAGATGGCGCAGGCGCAGGGGGAAGGCGATGTTCTCATACACGTTCAGGTGCGGGAACAGGGCGTATTTCTGGAAAACGGTGTTGACATGCCGTTTGTAAGGGGGGACATCGTTGATCCTGGTGCCGTCGAACAGGACGTCACCGGTGTCCGGCGTTACAAAGCCGCCGATGATCCGCAGTGTGGTCGTTTTGCCGCAACCCGAGGGGCCCAGCAATGTGACGAATTCGTGGTCGAAGATATCCAGATCCACGTGGTCGAGGACGGCCTCACCGTCAAAGGACTTGCTAATCCCTTTCAGTTCAATCAGCTTTTTTTCGTTCATTTCTTAGCGTTATCGCGCTCCTTTCTTGATGCCGGCAGAGATAGACCGGCCGGTCGAAGAGCATTATAGCAAATATACGCCTAAAATGCAACATTTTTTGATAATTTTTTGAAAAATTGTGATTTTTCATGGATTTTTGGGGGGGCATACAGGAATTTTCGCGATTTTTACAAAGAAATCGCGCATTTTCTTGCAAATCCACAAAAATCCTCAGATTTCTGTCAGGATATGCAAACGGCTCAATTCCCCCACCAGAAGGAACAGCGCCAGCGCCGGCAATTGCAGACTGCCGCCCGCGCACAGGGAAAGGTAGAGCGCGGCAAAATAGAGCAGTGCCGCACAGCCGAGCGAGGCAAGATCGGCGATTCGCCCCGGGGCACGCACCCCCGGCAATAGAGAAAGGGAAGCCTCCAGGATGCGGGCCCCGTCAAAGCCGTGAATGGGCAGGAGATTGGAGAGGGCCGTCAACAGATGCAGGCAAAAGGCGCAGAAGGTGGCGGCATGGGCGTGCCCGGTGCGCAGGGCGGGTATCAGGCACAGGCAGTAGAGAAGATTGCACAAGGGGCCACCGGCGCACACCAGGATCTCCCGACCGTAGGAAAGGGGAGCACGGGGGGTCAGCAGGAGCCCCTCCATGCGCCCACCCAAGTGCGGCAGTGGCTCGCGCAGGAGCAGGAAGGCCAGCAGGTGCCCGCCCTCGTGCAATAAGATCGCCGATAGCAGTAGCATGGCATACCCCGGGGGATTGGAGAAAAAGATCACGCACAGCCACGCAGGCAACCACAAAAGAGAGAGCAGGCGGCTACAGATCTGGCCGCCTGCCTTGCACCGCTGGTTCATTGCTCGGCTTCTCGGATATAGGCACGCGCCGCGGCCTCTATCATCGCGCGGTGCGCCGCTTCCTCTGTGGCATCGGCGTCGCCTGCCCCGCTATCTTCCGCCTGCGCGGAAAAACCCAGGAAGACGGCCACCGCCTCGTTTTCCTGCACCAGTTCCCGCATGGCCAGCACGGCCCCCGGGATATCCCCCTCGGTCATGTCGTCTTCTCCGGCAAAGAAGCCGTAGGCACCGACCGAGAGGAAGAAGACGCCGCACAGGAGCAGGCACAGGAGCAGTACCCCGGTCGCCCCGCCGCCCTTCTCCCGCCCCAGCGGGGCGTCAAAGCCTATGTCACCAGTATCCATGTTGCACCCTCCCTTCCGTTCTTCTCCAATATATGCACACAGGCGCCGGCATATGCCGGCGCCTGTGGTGGCACGGTCAGTTCTCGCGCAGGTGGCAGGTCACGGTGTACATGGTGGCGTATGCCTCCTCGCAGAGGGCATCAAAATCCACCTTTGCCTGCTGTTCCAGCACCTTTTCCAGCACCGGGCGGGTGCGGGGATGGCGGGGGGTAAAGACCGTACAGCAGTCTTCATAAGGCTGGATGGAGGTCTCAAAGGTGCCGATGTGGCGTGCCACCCGGACGATCTCTTCTTTATCCATACCGATGCAGGGGCGCAATACGGGCATGGCAACGGTCTGGTCGGTCACGGCGATGGCCTCCATGGTCTGGGAGGCTACCTGCCCCAGGCTTTCCCCGGTGATCAGGGCGCCGCACTTGTAGTCGTGGGCACAGCGCTCGGCCAGGTGCATCATAAAGCGGCGCAACAGCAGGGTAAAGTAATCCTCTTCACAGGCGTCGCGCAGGGCCTCCTGAATGTGCGTCAGGGAGATGACGTGCACGTGGATGGTCGTGCAATATTCGCACAGTTCGGTGGCCAGCTCCATGACTTTTTCACGGGCGCGCTCACTGGTGTAGGGGAAGCTCTCAAAGTGCAGGGCCTCGATCTCCACCCCGCGCTTGGCCATCATGTATCCGGCGACCGGGCTGTCGATGCCGCCCGACAACAGCAGGAGCCCCCGCCCGTTGGAGCGGAGCGGCATGCCGCCTGCGCCCGGTTCCTGGTCTGCGTGGATGTAGGCCGCGTTCTCCCGTATCTCTACCCGCACGTGGCAGGCCGGGTCATGCAGATCGACCCGCAGGCCGGGGACGGCGGCCAGCAGGGCTCCGCCGACCTCTGCGGCCAGCGCCGGAGAGGAAAGGGGAAAGGTCTTGTCCGCGCGTTTGGCATCGACCCGGAAGGTCTTGCGCCCCGCAAGGAGCGGCGGCAGGTATTCCTGCGCCACGCGCAAGATGTCCGCCAGATCTTTTTCGGCTACGGCGGCGCGGGTGATGCCCACGATGCCAAAGACACGGCGGACAGAGGCCAGCATGCCCTCCAGGTCTGCCGTATCGTCCTGCGGGACGATGTAGATGGTGCTCTGCTGGTGCGTGATGGAAAAATGCCCGTGCCGCCGCGCCCGCTGTTTCAGTTCCCGGGTCAGCAGATTTTCAAAAAAAGAGAGGTTGGCGCCCTTCAGCACCAGTTCCCCGTATTTACAAAGGATCACCTCGCGCATGGTCAATCGTTCCTCCTGGCTGTAATGGGATACTCTATTGTACCACAACCGCCCCCCTTTTGCAATCGTTTTGCAAAAAAAGCCGCGGGAACTTACCTGCCGGGGGTTGACACTGCGAAAAAAACGTGTTACAATACAAAGTGACAGAGAGTGGGAGGAGTAGTCCTTCGCGTCACGGCAGAGAGCGGGCGGCTGGTGTAAGCCCGTGTGGCAGAAGGGGGAAGGTCGCCCAGGAGTCTGCGGGAGGAGTGCGCATGTGCGCAGGTAGAACCCGCCGTGGCAGTCGCGTTAAGACGGATGAGGGGGGTGCCTGCGGGCACCAAAGCAGGTGGTACCGCGTGTGATGCGTCCTGCTATATCGGTTTTTCCGGTATAGCGGGCTTTTTTTGTTTTTCCCCCCTTAATATTGCAAAGAATGTATATGAAAGAAAAGGAGATACAGGTAATGAGAAAAGAACTGGCAAAGAATTATGACCCGGCTTCATTTGAAGACCGCATCTATCGCACTTGGTGCGAAAAGAATTATTTCGCGCCGGACCCGGATCCGCGCAAGCCGGCCTATTCGGTGGTCATACCGCCCCCCAATGTCACCGGGCAGTTGCACATGGGGCATGCCCTGGATGAGACATTGCAGGATATCCTGGTGCGCACCAAACGGATGCAGGGCTATTCCACCCTGTGGGTGCCTGGTACCGACCACGCCGGGATCGCGACCCAGATCAAGGTGGAAGAGGATCTGCGGGTGAACGAGGGGCTGTCCCGGTACGATCTGGGGCGGGAAAAGTTTCTAGAGCGCGTCTGGGCCTGGAAGGCCAAGTATGGCGACCGCATCATCAGCCAGCTCAAGAAGCTGGGCGCCTCCTGCGATTGGCAGCATGAGCGGTTCACCATGGACGAGGGCTGCTCCCGCGCGGTGCGCGAGGTGTTTGTCAAGTTGTATGACAAGGGCCTGATCTACCGCGGGCACCGCATCATCAACTGGTGCCCCAAGTGCAAGACGGCGCTCTCGGATGCCGAGGTGGAATATGAGGACCAGCCGGGCTCCTTCTGGCATATCCGGTATCCCATCGTGGGGGAAGAAGGGCAGTATGTGGAGATTGCCACGACCCGGCCGGAGACCATGTTCGGTGATACGGCGGTGGCGGTCAACCCGGAGGATGAGAACACGCGGCACCTGATCGGCAAAAAGTTGCTCTTGCCGCTGGTGGGGCGCGAGATCCCGGTGATCGGGGATGATTATGTGGAGATCGGGTTCGGTACCGGCTGTGTGAAGATCACCCCGGCGCACGACCCCAATGACTTCCAGGTCGGCCAGCGCCACGGGCTGGAGCAGATCAAGGTCATGAATGACGACGCTACCATGAATGCCTACGCCGGCAAATATGAAGGGATGGACCGGTACGCCTGCCGCAAGGCTCTGGTCAAGGATCTGGAAGAGGCCGGGTACCTGGTCAGCGTGGAACCGTATGCCCACAATGTCGGTGTCTGCTATCGCTGTGGCACGACGGTCGAGCCGCTGACCTCCGACCAGTGGTTCGTGAAGATGAAGCCGCTTGCCGCCCCGGCCATCGAGGCAGTGGAGCGCGGGGACATCCGCTTCGTGCCGGATCGCTTCTCGAAAAACTACTTCAACTGGATGAACAATATCCTGGACTGGTGCATCTCCCGCCAGCTGTGGTGGGGGCACCGGATCCCGGCCTTCTACTGTGACGCCTGCGGGGAGATGACGGTCACGTGCGAGGATATCATCGTCTGCCCGCACTGTGGGCAACCGGTGCGGCAGGAGGAAGATGTGCTGGACACCTGGTTCTCTTCCGCCCTGTGGCCGTTCTCCACGCTGGGTTGGCCGGATAAGACGGCAGATCTTGCCCGGTATTATCCCACCAATACCT
>CAYXDB010000075.1:0-8712 GCA_964463735.1 uncultured Ruminococcus sp.
ATGGCCTGCTCCATGCTGGCGGAACTGACGTGCGTATAGATCTGGGTGGTATTCAATTGTTCGTGGCCCAGGATGTCCTTCAGGACGCGGACGTCCACCTGCCCGCTCTGATACATCAAGGTGGCGGCGGTGTGGCGCAATTTGTGGACGGAAAGGCCGCGGTTCCCAAATCCGGAAAGGTCAAGGTATTTATAGACCATCCATTGCACCGTCTTGGGGCTGATGCGCTGGTCCCGTTCGCTCAAGAACAGCGCCGGGGTGTGCACCGCCCCGCTCCCTGCCTGCGTGGCACGCTGTTCGATATATTCGGCCAGGGCGTGGCGGCAGGCATCGTTGAGGTAGATCAGGCGCATTTTGCTGCCCTTACCGGTCACCCGCAGGGAACGCAGGTCGGTGTCCACATCCGTCAGATCGATACCGCACAACTCGGATAGACGCATGCCGCAGTTCAAAAAGAGGGTGACGATCGTATAGTCGCGCACGGCATGCGGGGAGGCGGTGTCCTCCCGGATGGTGCGCAGGAGGATGCGGCTCTCCTCCAGCGTCAGGAATTTTGGCAGGACGATCTTCTTCTTAGGGGCGTCCACATCGGCCGCCGGATTCGTCTCGATCAGGTGTTTTTTGGCATAGAGATACCGGTAAAAACTCTTGATGGCCGACAGTTTGCGCGCCCGCGCGGACCAGTCATTCTGCCGCCCGTCCGCTGTATAGAGCAGGAACTCGTATATCTCCGCGGTGGTGACAGAGCCGATGTAGGAAAGGTCCAGATGCTGGATGTCGATCTGCGTAAAGGCTTCACTACGGGGGTCGATGTTCAGACGCGTGGCCTCCAGATAACGGAAGAAGGTGCGCAGATCTAGCAGATATTCACATACGGTCTTGGGGGAATTGCCCATGACCACAGATTTATAGGTCGCATATTCCCGGACGCAGACGGGAAATTGGCTGAGCGCCTCGGCGCGTAGCGTCAGTGCCATGATCCTCCCTCCTTTCTGAATATCGGTGTCTACATTATACAAAATCCGTGCAACTTTTAGTGGATAAAGTGTAAACATTTATGCACAGGGGTTGATTTGCCGCGGCAAGTTGTGTAGAATGAAAGCAGGTGACCCGCGTGGCCACCTTTGCTATTCTATTGGTCGAGGATGCAGGGCATGGGTTTTATCAAAAAGAATTCCTATTGTATCGTAAAGATGCTATTGAACCAGTTCGGTATGGTCGTGATGGCACTGATCATCCTGGGGGCATGCCAGGCGGCAGGCAGCCAGGCACTTTTGCTGGCGGGGAGCATCTATTCTTCCATCTTTTATATGGCATTGCTGTACTGCATGACCTGGGACAGCGGGGCCAAGGACCGCATCCGGGTCGATGGCGGGCGGGACGAACGGGATCGCCTCTGCGGGCTGAAGATGTCCCTGTGTGCCAATATCCCCAATTTCCTGATCGTGCTGTTGATGGTGGTGGGATACCTGTTCGGTGTCCTGCTGGCGGAGCAGGGATGGGCGCAGGGCATGTTCGCCTTTTCCCATCTGCTGGGCACGCTGTGGGAGGCCATGTATACCGGCCTGATCGTCTTCTTTATCGATACCTCTGTCGTCTCCAGCCTCTCTCCTTTGTATATCCTGGCCTATTTTGTGGCCATATTGCCCGCGCTCATCGCCTCTACCTTTGGGTACTGGATGGGTTACGAGGGGCACCGGCTGTTCGGCGGCAAAAAAGAAAAACAGGAAAAAGCGTGACGTGCGCATAGCATACATAGTTTCCCCTCGCCCCCCATATACTGTAACGGTATAGGGGGGCTTGTTTTATGGGAGCAAAATGGCAGACCCTGCGCATAGCTGTTTTGCGTGGGATCGCATGGATCGCCCTGCTTTCGCTGTTCTATGGCGTGGCATGGGGGATGCGGCAGTGGGCCGAGCGGGGGGCAGAGGCGGTCGGTACCGATGCCGCCCCGGCCCGCGCCGCGGTCACGGTGGTGCTGGATGCCGGGCACGGGGGAGAGGACGGCGGCGCCGTGGGGCAGAACGGCGTGCTGGAAAAGGATCTCAACCTGCGGATCGCGCTCATGCTGGGAGAGCAGTTGGAGGCGGCGGGCGTGCACGTGGTATACACGCGGCGGGATGACCGCCTGCTGTATACCGCAGAGCAGAATATCCCCGGGAAGCGCAAGCAGTATGACCTGCGCAACCGCCTCTCCCTTGCACGGGCGCAGGAAGGGGCCGTGCTGGTCAGCATCCATATGAATCAGTTCTCCGCCAGCCGCTATAGCGGCCTGCAGGTCTATTATGCCACAGCGGATGAGCGCAGCCGGGCCCTGGCGCAATGCATGCAGGAAACGGTGCGCCGCACCCTGCAACCGGAGAACCGGCGGCAGATCAAGGCGGGGGACAGCAGTATCTATCTGCTGGACCGCGCCGATTTCCCAGCCGTGCTGGTGGAATGCGGCTTTCTTTCCAATTCGGAGGAATGTGCCCGCCTTTCGGAAGAAGAATATGATAGGGAATTGTCTTTTTCGCTTTTTTGTGCTATAATGGAGTATCTTCAAACGGAGGAATAGCGCATGAAAGCACCAAAGAGCCTTTTTGTCTGCACGGAATGTGCGTATAGTAGCCCCAAATGGCTGGGGCGCTGTCCGTCCTGCGGCGCCTGGAACAGCCTGGAGGAAGAGGTGGTCCAGCCGGAGGTGCCGGCCGGCCGCCGGGGCGGCGCGGCATCGCCCGCCGCCCGCGCTGTGCCGATCGGGGAATTGGAACTGCCCGCCTACATGCGCAGTGAGACCGGCATGCAGGAACTGGATCGCGTCCTGGGGGGCGGGCTGGTGCAGGGCTCGGTGGTGCTGCTGTCCGGGGAACCCGGGATCGGGAAATCCACTCTCCTGATGCAGATCAGCCAGGAACTGGCGGCCAAATGCCGCGTGCTGTATGTGTCGGGGGAGGAATCCCGCGGGCAACTCAAACTGCGCGCAGAGCGGCTGGGGGTACGGGCCGAAGCGCTGTACCTGCTGACCGAGACGGCGCTGGATGGGATATTGGCCGAATGCGAGCGGCTCAAGCCGGATGTGATCATCATGGACTCGATCCAGACGGTGTATAGCGACCGCTCTGCTTCCGCCCCCGGCAGTGTCACGCAGGTGCGCGAGAGCGCCATGGCCTTCATCGGCCTGGCCAAGAACGTAGGCTGTTCGGTGATCCTGGTGGGGCACGTGAATAAAGAAGGGGGCATCTCCGGCCCCAAGATCCTGGAGCACATGGTGGATGCCGTGCTGTATTTTGAGGGGGAGCGGCGGCAGTCCTATCGCCTGATCCGCGCCATCAAGAACCGCTATGGCTCCACCAACGAGATCGGGGTGTTCGAGATGGGCGACCGCGGCCTGCGCGAGGTGCCCAACCCCTCGGAGATGATGATCGAGGGGCGCCCGACCGATAGCCCGGGCAACTGCGCCGTATGCGTCATGGAGGGGACGCGCCCCCTGATCGCCGAGGTGCAGGCGCTGTGCAATAAGACCAGTTATCCCGCGCCCCGCCGCACCTGTGACGGCTTTGATTATAACCGCATGTGCCTGTTGCTGGCCGTGCTGGAAAAGAGGCTGAACCGCCGCTTCAATGAGTGCGACGTCTATTTGAACGTCGCAGGTGGCCTGCGCGTGGATGAGCCCGCCGCCGACCTGCCCGTGGCCATGGCCCTGCTCTCCAGCCTGATCGAGCATGTGGTGCCCGCCCGCATGATCGCCTTTGGCGAATTGGGGCTGTCTGGGGAGGTGCGGGCCGTCTCCCACGTGGAATACCGCGTCAAGGAAGCGGCACGCCTGGGATTTACCCAGATCCTTTTGCCCCAGCGTTGCTTAGGTGGCTCCCTCGTTCAGCCGGAAGGGGTAGAATTGATCGGCGTGCGCGACCTGGTGGATGTTTTGCGCGCCCTGACCGCATCCGGCCACGGGGCGTGACCCCCTTTGAAAAGAATAGCGCCGCCCCGGGCTGCCGCATCTGCGGCAGCCCGGTCTTTTATGGGCGCCCCTGCACCGCATATTGGCAATGTGCACAAAAATGCGGGCAAAATTTCTACATTCGGTGGGCACAAAACACGATGATTTCTCTTGCAAATGACAAAAAAATCCTGTATAATGATACGTAAGAGGTATTGCAAGGTACCCCGTACATCACAGAAAAGGAGATCCCTACCATGGAAAAACTTTTGCAAAAGAATATCCGTAATATCTGCCTGCTGGGGCATAGCGGCTCCGGCAAGACTTCCCTTGCAGAGGCCATGCTGTACATCGCACGTGAAACAGACCGCCTCGGCCGTGTGAGTGAGGGAAATACTATATGTGACTACGATAGCGAGGAGATCCGCCGCGGTTTTTCGCTCTCTGCATCGCTTGCCACGCTGGAATGGCGCGGCATCCGTGTCAACGTCCTGGATACGCCCGGGTACTTTGATTTTGAAGGGGAAGTGCGCCAGTGCGTGCGGGTGGCCGACGCGGCCATCATCGTCATGGACGGCAAGGCCGGCGTGCAGGTAGGGACCGAGCAGGCGTGGGACGCCGCCACGGAGGCGGGCATCCCCAAGGCCTTCTTCATCAACCGCTTTGACGATGGCGAGTGCCGCTTCTACCGCGCCTTTGGCGCCCTGCGCGACCGCTTCGGCGTGACGGTCTGCCCGGTGCAGATCCCCCTGATCGATGGGGACACGGTGACCGGTTTTATCAACCTGATCGATGGCGTGGTCTTCACCTTTGAGTCGGCCACCGGCTCCTATGTCCAGAGCGAGATACCGGCCGCCTTCCACGAGGTGTATGAAGAATATCACAATATGCTCCTGGAGTCCATTGCCCAGACGAGCGATGACCTGATGGAAAAATTCTTCGCCGGAGAAGAGATCACACATGATGAAGCTGTGGAGGCCATCCACACCGGCATCATCCATGGGGAGATCGTGCCGGTCTTCTGCGGTGCCGCTACCAAGATGTGGGGCATCAAGACCCTGATGGACACGATCGCCGATTCTTTCCCGCGCCCGGTCGCACGGTGCGTGGAGCATATCCTCCAGCCGGACGGCACTGTAGGGGAATTGCCCATCGATAAAGAAAGTACTGACACCTCTCTCTTCGTTTTCAAGACGGTGGCCGACCCGTTCGTCGGGAAGATGTCCTTCTTCAAGGTCATGACCGGGGAAGCACAGGAGGGCATGACCCTGCGCAATTCCCGCACAGGGGCAGAGGAAAAACTGGGGCACCTGTACCGCATGCGCGGCAAGAAGCAGCTCTCGGTCGATGAACTGGTGATGGGCGAGATCGGCGTCACCGCCAAATTGGCGGCCGTGGACACCGGCGATACCCTGACCACCCGGCAGGACGGTTTGCGCTATCAGCCGATGCAGTTCCCCGCACCGTACTATTGCCGCTCGGTACGCCCGCTCTCCAAAGGGGATGAAGATAAGATCTCTACCGGTATGGCCCGCCTGGCCGAAGAGGACCGCACCATCCGCTTTGAAAACAATGCCGAGACCAAGCAACTGCTCCTGTACGGTCTGGGCGATAGCCAGTTGGAGGTCACCGCCGCCAAATTGAAGAGCCGGTTCGGCACTGCGGTGGAGCTGGGCACCCCGCGCATCCCGTATCGTGAGACCATCCGCTCCCGCGTGGATGCAGAAGGGAAGCATAAAAAGCAGTCGGGCGGCGCCGGGCAGTATGGGCATGTCAAGATCCATTTTGCCCCCGGCGAGGGAGACGGCCTGACCTTTAACGAGTCGGTCTTTGGCGGCGCCGTGCCGAAGAACTTCTTCCCGGCGGTCGAAAAGGGGTTGAAGGATGCTATGGCCGAGGGCGGCGTGCTGGCCGGTTACCCCATGGTGGGTCTGGCGGCCGACCTCTATGACGGATCTTATCACGATGTAGACTCCAATGAGATCTCCTTCAAGCTGGCGGCCCGCCTGGCTTATAAAGACGGCCTGCCCCGCGCCAATCCCGTCATCCTGGAGCCGGTGTATACGCTGGCCGTCACCGTGCCGGATGATAACGTGGGCGATATCTTAGGCGACCTGAACCGGCGCCGCGGGCGCGTCATGGGGATCGAGGCCGTGCATGGTCGCGCCGGGTATCAGACCGTGGCGGCAGAGGTCCCGCTTGCCGAAATGGGCGATTACGTCACCGCCCTGCGTGCGACCACGCAGGGGCGCGGCCGCTTCATCTTCTCCTTCGTGCGGTATGAAGAAGTCCCCGCGAACCTGACTCAGAAGATCGTGGCCGAAGCACAAAAATAATTCCCAAGATCGTATAAGGTGGCCCCCGTGTGTTGCGTGGCAACACACGGGGGCCTTTCGCCGCCCGGTTAGATCCCCCGTAGCCTCCCTCCGGGAGGTAGTGAACGCAGTGAACGGCGACGCGGGAGTGAATGACATGCCGGGGGCATGTCAGAGCCGCGGCGTGACCGACCCGCAGGGAGACGGTGGCACGGATGCCATAAGGCAGACGTGACGGAAGGAGCCTGCACTCTCGTGGCCTGTTTTGCGCCCGGAGGGAGGCCTGTATTGCGCGGCTCCTTCCGCGCCCGGGGGGAGGCCTGTATTGCTCCCAGAGGGGGGCGTGTGGGCCTCTAGCCGGGAAAAACCGCAGAAAAAAGGCAAAAGAGGGTGAAAAAAGGTGCAAAGTAGCAAAATGCACAAAAAAAACGGAAAAAGTTTGTCAAGTCAGACATATTGACAAAGGCAGGGGCATAGGTGTAAAATAAAGGTACCATAAAATATGGTGAGAAAGGAAGGAAACCAATATGAAAAGAACCCTTAGCTTGCTCCTGGTTCTGTGCATGCTGGTGCTGGCGGTGCCCGTGGTGGCGCTCCCCGCGTTGGCAGACGAGGACGCAGGGGCGCTCCCGACAACGTATACAACAAAATTTGTATCGGGAGGTGAGAACTATCCCGCCGTCGATACGACCGCAAAGACGGTAACGTTTAGTGGTGGTTGGACGATCGGTAAACTCGATCTGACCACCAACAAACACGATCCCGCGTCGGTGGTGTGCGGTGCCACGCAATGCATTTCCAATGTGTATGATGGGCAGTGGGGCGATGTCGGTATGTACCACCAGAATGGCACAGGTGGCGGACAGGGCTGGGGCCAGGTCATGACCAAGGCTGCGGCCTCCTGGCGCTACACATCGGAGTACACCGGCAAGATCAATGTGCAGGTCGATAAGCTGTTCTCCTATAACAACGGCGGCGAAAATGAGAAAGGCATCCACGCTTTTGTGATCGCGGTGGACGGCGTGGCACAGTGGCCCGAATCGGTGAAAGGCAAGAAACTTGCTGACATCACTGCCGATGAGTGGACTGCCTTGCAATTGACGGATACGACCAGCGAAGACAACACCACAAAGGGCATAGAGTTGGATACCTCCGCTATGAAGGTAGAGAATATCACCGTCAAGAGCGGTTCTACGATCGACTTCTGCGTGAAGCACCTCTCTGGTGGCGCCCGCGCCTTCTCGAATTTCGGCGCGACCATCACCTTCACGGAGATCACCGGTCAGGCAGTGACCTCCACCTATTCTACGGACTCTACCGCTTCTTTCAAGCTGTACCCGAATATGCTGACCCAGGATTATGAGACCTGGAAGGCAGCACAGGAAGCGGCTTCTACCACTGAGAATCCGATCGACACCTCGGAGACGGCCTATGCCGCCGTGGTGGCAAAGTCCATTCTCACGTATGACCTCTGGCGCAGCATCAATAACAAAAAGGACGAGAGCGGCGCCCTGCTGGATGATAGGGACACTCGCGCAGCCTATGTGACCTATTATGGCACGCATGATGCCTCCTACATCAACTGGACTGGTTCCTGGCGCGCCGGCACGATCAACCCGATCACCGGTAAGTATGAGGATGTGACGCGTGTGGCTCTGATGGCTGATAATACGTACACTTCGACTAAAATCGACCGCGCCTGGGGCATTACCGAGACGGCTTTCCAGGAGATGCTGACGAACTTTGGCGAAGGCACTTCCAAGAACCCCTGGCAGGATAACTACGGTTGCATGAACATCGCCGGTAAGAGCACCTTTGTGCAACCCGCTACGGCGAATACGGTATATGCGTATACCTATGTGGCACCGTATACCGGCACACTGGATCTCTCCTTTGCGGCGGTCAGCGCAAAAGAGAACTTGGCCCGTATCTGCATCTGTATCAACGGGTCTGTGGTGTGGCCGGAAAATGCCACATTGAGCAACCCCAACACCTGGTATGGCAAAGATGTGGACCTGGATGCCGAAGGCGCCCTGGCCACCCTGAACGAGGCACTCGCTTCCGTGCATCCCTACGTGCTGGAAGGCGAGCAGGTCCAGTTCTGCGTTACCAAGACGAGCTGGGCATCCAGCGCCACATATAGCAACGGTTTGGTCTTTGACCCGAAATTGACGCTGACTGTGGATACCACCACTGGGAAGATGTACAGCGTGGTCTATACGGATGCGAACGGCCTGCCGCTCACCCGCACGCTGGTGGAACCCGGTGCCGCCCTCCCCGCAGCCCCGGCCGGTAGCCTGGCACAGGGCTATGATATCAATGGGGATGGCGAGATCGACACCCTGCCCGCTACGGTGACGGGCAATCTGGTATTGAAGGCGATCGGCGACCTTAGTGCAGCCGACAGCCTGAAGGCTTCTAAACCGACCTGGGATGCGACGAATGACGTGACCTTTAACGGCAACTGGAAAGTGG
>CAYXDB010000076.1:0-4891 GCA_964463735.1 uncultured Ruminococcus sp.
CCAGCAGTCGATCACCTCCGGCACGCGCTTCATCGTCTGGCCGCATTCCGGGCAGGGGAAGGTCACTTCGTCAATATACGGGCGGTGCAGTTCGATATCCGCCGGGCAGTTTGGCACAAAGGAGCGCAGTTCCGCGATCGAGCCGATCGCACGGCGGCACCCACAGGGGCATTCCCAGATGTTCAGCGGGGTGCCCCAGTACCGGTTGCGGCTGATGCCCCAGTCCTGGATGTTCTCCAGCCAGTCTCCAAAGCGCCCGCGGCCGATCGACTCAGGGATCCAGCGCACGGTATTGTTGTTGCGGATCAGTTGCTCCCGCACCGCCGTCATACGGATGAACCAGGAGTCCCGCGCATAATAGATCAGCGGGGTGCCACAGCGCCAGCAGTGGGGGTATTCGTGCTCAAAGGCCGGTGCGGCAAAGAGTTTCCCCTCCCGCTCCAGATCGGCCAGTACCAGCGGGTCCGCCTGCTTGACGAATACACCGGCGTAGGGAGTTTCTTCTGTCAGGTTGCCATGCCCGTCCACGAATTGGACGAACGGCAGGTCATAGAGGCGCCCGATGCGCGAGTCGTCTTCACCAAAGGCCGGCGCGATGTGCACGATGCCGGTACCGTCCGAGGTCGTGACATAGCCATCCACCGTGATGAAGTGCGCCCGCTTGTTCTGCCGGGCGGCGACCGTCGCCGCGCAGGCATAGAGCGGCTCATAGCCTCTGCCTTCCAGCGCCCGGCCCGGCATGGTCTCCAGTATCTCATAGGCCGGGGTATCGCTCTCCCCCTGGCCGAATACCGCATCACACAGCGCCTGCGCCAGGTAATAGACCTGTCCGTCTGAGGCACGTACACGCGCATAGGTCACATCCGGGTTCACGCACAGCGCCACGTTGGAGGGCAGCGTCCACGGGGTGGTCGTCCAGGCGAGGAAGGAGGCGTCTTCATCCAGCGCACGGAAGCGGACGATGGCAGAGCGCTCCTTGACCGTCTTGTACCCCTGCGCTACTTCGTGGGAGGACAGCGGTGTCCCACAGCGCGGGCAATACGGCACGATCTTAAAGCCCTTGTAGAGCAGGCCTCTGTCATAGATCTGTTTCAGTGCCCACCATTCGGACTCGATAAATTCGTTGTGGTAGGTAACGTAGGGGTGCTCCATATCGGCCCAGAACCCGACCTGGGAAGAGAAGCGCTCCCACATGCCCTTGTACTTCCACACGCTTTCCTTGCATTCGGCAATAAAAGGCGCCAGGCCGTATTGCTCGACCTGCTCCTTGCCGTCCAGCCCCAGCTTTTTCTCTACTTCCAGTTCCACCGGCAGACCGTGCGTGTCCCAGCCCGCCTTGCGCAGAACGGAATAGCCCTTCATGGTGCGATAGCGGGGGATCAGATCTTTGATCACGCGGGTCAGTACGTGGCCGATATGCGGCTTGCCGTTGGCCGTAGGGGGCCCGTCATAGAACGTGTAGGTAGGGCCCGCCTTGCGCTCCTCTACCGTCTTTTCAAAGATCTTGTTCTCCTCCCAGAATTTTTCTGTCGCCTTCTCCCGCTCCACGAAGCGGAGATCCCCGGGTACCTTTTGATACATAACTGTGTCCTCCTTCTCTGCATAAAAAAACGCGCCGTCCCGCTCAAAGGGACAAAGCGCGTGCACTTTGCTATACCACCCGTTTGACGCATACCATCATATGCCGCTCGGTTACGGTGGGCGCCCCGGCAAATGCTACTGGGCCGCCGCGCGGCCGTTTGCCTTTGCAACTCGGGAGTGATCTTCAGGTCGGGGGCAAACACCGGCTCTCACCACCCCGGCTCGCTGTGCATGGCCTGCCCGTCTTACTCTCTCCGTCATCGTCTTTCCTGTTTGACATCATTATACCACACATTTTCCTCCCTGTCAAGAGAAAATAGCAGGCAAGTAGCGCAAGTAAGGAACCCGCCCCCGGCACGCGTGCCGGGGGCGGGCTATCACCGCGGGGCGTCACGACCCGTACAGGTCGGACAGGTCATCCCCCGGGGTGATGTTTGTATCATCGGAATCCATCAGCAGGTCAGCAGGCATTAAAATGACCTGCCAGGTGGGGCGATCGTATGGTCTCATTTCTTTCACTCCTTTTTGTGCGCTTTCGCTATTCCCGCCCGTGGCGGGTGCCCCTCCCCCTTGGCGGTGCGCCGCGGGGAAGGGATGTGTCGGCATCAGCCTACCTGTACCGTTACAGGGGTCGTGTAGATATACAGGGTCTGGGCTCCCACGGTGATCGGCATACGGAAGAGCACAGTGGCCTCCCCGGTGGCCGTGGCCGTCAGCGTGCCGCCTGTATATTGCAGTGTCTCGTTACCGGAGAGGATGACCATCTCCGCCGCCGCAGTGCTGGCCTCTTTGCCACCGTATGTGGTCGCCGAGAGGGTGAGGGATGCGCCCGCCCCGGTCGTCAGAGCGTAACTGGTCGCATCCGTCCTCAGCGTGGTGACGATATCGGTGATCTTGTTGCTCCAGTTCAGACAGAGCGAGGACATGCCCTGGCTGTACGTGTTGTAGATATCGCTGTCGCTGTCAGGCGTCCACATGTGCGTGCTGACGCCGCGGTAGGACAGCTTTTGCAGGTTGTCGTGGTCAAACTTCGCATAGTTGGGGTTGTAGGCCGCACCGGCGCGCGCCGTTCTCTTTAAGATGGTATCCAGGCTGTCCAGCGTGCCGGAGATGCACACGGCCGGGATAGTAGGGCAGGCTTTGTGGAACTCTGCGATCTGGCTGTCGGTGAAGCAGACGATGCGGCACTGGTCCGCCATCTTGTATTCCTCGATCAGTTGCGCGATCACGGGGATGAGCGCCGCCTTGCCCGACTTGATCTCGATGTTCAGCACTACGTTGGTGCCGCTCAAGGTCTTGTAGTCCTTAAAGGTACTGAGATAATCCTCCAGCGTGGGGATCTCAGCCGGGTCTGCCTTCGGGTGGGCGGTGACCTTGTATTGCTGGATCTCCGCCAGGGTCATCTCCTCTACCTTGCCCGTTCCGTTCGTGGTGCCGTCCAGGGTGTCATTGTGCATGACCACGGTCTTGCCGTCTTTGGTCAGATAGACATCCATCTCAACAAGAGAGGCCCCTACCGAGATGGCCCACTTGGCCGCACCGATGGTGTTGGGCTGTGTGTATTCCCAATAGGTACTGCCCTGGTGCCCCACGATCGCGATCGGTGTATGGAGCGATTGGGGGGCAAAGATCGTTGCATCGGTCAGCACTGCCTCCACCGCCGTGCGGGAGGTGGTCAGGATTCCGTTCCCGCCCACGGTGACCAGGCGTACCGTCTCGGTCACATCGGTGCTCTGCGCCGCGTACCATACGGTCATGCCGCGCTCGGCCAGATAAGCGCTGTTCTCACTGGTAGCGCTGGAGGAGGAGAGCAGGCAGGCCACCGTGCCGCAGGTGGCGGCATTGGCCACGATCGTGGAAAGGCTGGTCTGCTCACGCGCGTCATATACACAACGCAGCAGTGGCTCCACCGTCTTCAGGCGGGCGATCTGCGTTGCGTCGTCGGACAGGAGCATCAGGTCGCCGGCATCCGCCCAGATCGTGGCGTCTGCCAGTGCTTTATTCAGTTCATCCACATCGGTGCAACTGTGCCAGCCCGTGTAGTCCGCGCGGGTCGCCCCGGTCGGCCAGACCACGGTGCCGTCCACCGCGATCGCCACATACATCTTGCCCACGCTCTCATAGCAGGTGGTGGATGCCTTGCTGTCCAATATCACGCTGGCATCCGTTGCGACCTGCAGGGAAACGAGGCCCGCCGCCTCCATCTCGTAAGCAAAGGCGAAGATCTCGCTCTGCGCATCACCGCCCGTCAGGCGGAACCGGACGCTGTCGTTTTTGGATTGCAGGACATGCCCAGCACTCCATATATCGATAGAATTACCACTGATATAGGTGTCGATCAGGGAAGCATAGGTGGAATAGTTGGTCGTCCAGGCGGTGTTGGACCAGCCGGTCGCTGCAGTGAGCGTTTGGGCGCCGACCATGGGGATGATGTATTCCAGCTTTTCATAACTGCCGTCGGCCTTGACTGTGCCGCGGGACCAGCGACCGGGGAAGGTCACCTTGCCATTCTCCAGCAGATAGGTCTTGTAGGCCGCCTTGGCCTCTGCACCGTCCGTCAGGCCCTTCGCGGTCAGGAACTGCGCGTATACGGAGGGCAGGGTGCCGTAGGTGACGTTTGCCATTTCTTCACCGTAGTGCACGGTGTCCGCTTCACTCGTATAGGTGATGGTGGCATTCAGCACGATGTTGTCCGTAGAGGGGGCAACGGCCACAAAATCGACCGTCTTGCCGGCGGCCACGTCAAAATGCAGGCCAGCCAGGGCCGCATTGACCGCGTCCGCCGTGCCACTGCCCGTATGCCAGGTGGCCGTGTTGCTCAGGGTGGCCCCCTTCGGCCACACTACGGTCCCGTCATAGACCAGGCATATCTTGGTGCCCGTCGTGAGACTCGTGCCGGTGGAGAGGGAGGGCGTCACCTGCCCGGCTGTGGGGGAGGTATAGCGGGTGACCATGTGCGCCGCATTGTCCGAGGCGCGCAGGGCCGTTTGGCTCTGGCGGTACAGGACCGTATTGGTCTTGCCCCAGATGCCGAACTCGCCGCTTGCCCCCACGTATTCATTGACCATGGCGCGGTAGGCCGTGTCCGTGGTGTACCAGCTGGTATCTTTCCATGCAGTTAGCGTGGTGTTAAAGGGCACAGTCGTGAACGGGATGCGATAGGCGACCGGCTCAAAGGCGCCGCTTGCCGCCGTATATCCGCCCACCCGCCAGTTGCCGCTCTGCGTTACCTTGCCGCAGGTCAGCAGATAGGCCGCATAGGCCTGCCGCGTTTCGGTGCTGTCCACCTGCGTGGTGCCGCTGGCCTGCC
>CAYXDB010000076.1:4991-8690 GCA_964463735.1 uncultured Ruminococcus sp.
GCATAGGCCTGCCGCGTTTCGGTGCTGTCCACCTGCGTGGTGCCGCTGGCCTGCCCGTCTTTCCATGTGCTGTACACAGACGGGGCGGCGCTGTTTTTGCAGGTGCAACTTCTGTCGCTGGTGTATTGCGAGGTGCTCTGCGCTGTGGTGGCCGTGGCACTCTCATAGAAGGAGAGGATAGGATCCACGCCGAACTTTCCGTTCCCATTATTCTGGCTCTGCCGCAGGCAGATCTGCACCACATCGCCCTTCGCGAGGGTGAGGCGCAGATCCTTCAGCTGTTCGTTCAACGTGGCGGGGGAGGTGTAAGTATACCAGGTGCTTGTGTTGCTAAAAGAGGCCGCCGCAGGGAAGACGACCGTGTTGTTTACCCGCACGCAGAGCAACACCCCCACACTGGACGGGGTAGTGTAGTCAAAAACGTCCTTCGTGGATGTCAAGGCAACTTGCAGACCGACGATGCCGTCCGCCGTGGCCGTGTAGGCATAGGCGGCCGTGGCGCCTGTGGTGATGTCGCCCGGTGTCCGCACGATGATGCGATCGTCACTATTGTGGAGCATGGCACCGGCGGCACCCCAGATGCTGGCAGTCGCTCCGGTCATGAACGTGTCCATCAGCCCGGCATAGCCGGTCGCCGTAGTCAACCAGGTGGTGGCACTGCTCCATGCCGTGCCGTTCAGTGTGCCGTCGGCGATCCACAAGCGGTAGGCAAGTGGCTCATACTTGCCATCCACCACCGCACCCAGTGACCAGTTGCCACTCCAGGTCAGGGTGCTGTAATCGGTTAGATATTGGCGGTAGGCCGCCTGCAGGATGGTGTCCGATTGCAGATATGCGTTATAGGTGAGGGGAGCCCCGGTTGCGCGATGGTCAGATCTTGCAACACAGAGGAGGAAGATCCTACGGTGCCTAGGGCACCGCTGCTCGCCGCCGCGGCGGGGAGTGCCGGGATCAGGGGAAGTAGCATGCATAATGCCAGTGCTAGGGAAAGCGATCGTTTCTTCATGCGGGTATACCTTCCTTATTTATATTCGTCCATGCTGTCGCATAAGGATCGCCCTCATTATAGCACGCCCCACCGCAATCGTCAAGATGCACTATTTGATACACGTTTTTTTTTTTTTTTTGTTTATAACGCACAAGTTTTCCACATTTTTTTGTCACACCCCCCGTTGCCTCCCGGAAAATGCCACAAAAAGGCCGGACGATCATACCGCGGCCGCACGGACGGTCAGCGGCGTGCCATGGTACACCCTGTAAAAAAACGCCACCACCCGGCCTCCTTGTCGGAGGCCGGGTGGTGGCGTATATCCCTGGGCATCCACCCCGGGTCTGTTTATAGGGGAAAGGTGTTTTCTCCCGCCGTGACAGCATACGTCCGGCCACATACGACCAGTGTATAAGGGGCGCTTGCCTGCACATGGCAGGTGTGCGCATCGGCCACGATGTCTGTCCGGATCTTGCCAAAGCGCAATCCACGGATGCCGATCTGGCCGGGCAGATCGTCTGGCTTTTCCCATTCTATCCGGTTTTTCAGCGCATCGATCGTATGAAAGCCCAGTACGTTCTCCAGATAGATGCTGATCGGCCCCAGGGCAGACCAGCCGCAGAAATCCGGGCGGGCAGGTGCCTCGCCCTCCACGATCGTGCCCGCCTCCGGCTTCTCCGGGTGGTAGCACTCCCAGATCGTGTGCGGCTCGTACTCTTGATAGGTGCGATACATATGGTCCAGCAGGGAGGTGGCCGTCCGGTGCGCCAGGGCATGCATGCCATAGTTGCTCAGCCCGCGGAGGGTCGCATACGCTGTGGGGAGCCACACACCGCCCCGCCAATAGCGCCCGCTGGGCATATAGTCGTTGTCGCTCCGCGCTACCGAAGGGAAGGGGACGACACCACCAAAGGTGGCAGGGTCTTCCAGGTGGCGGGCCAGTATGGCGGCACGTTCCGGCGTGGCGATCCCGGCTGTCAATGTCCAATAAGATGCTATGGACATCACGCGGTAAGGCGCATGGGAATGACGGTCGATGTCATAATAGAAGCCGTCCCGGTCATCCCAATACAGGGCATTGACCGTTTCCTTTTTCTTCTCATAGCGGGCGCGCCACGGCGCGGCTTCCTCTTCTTCACCGATCGCCTCATAGAGGCGCGCCAGCATGCGTGCCGCCAGGGCCTGTTGGCAGATGGCATCTATCCACAGCATGTCCGGGGCGTTGGGGCGGGGGCGGTCCGCATGCTCACCCGTGCGGCCGCGTGGGGTGTTGTCCATGCCGGAGCAGCCCCCCTCCCAGCGGTAGCCGCTTTCGTCTTCCTCCGCCATCAGGCAGGTGGGGGCGCATACGCCGCGCGGTGTTACCGGCGCGCGCAGTCCTTCGATCCAGGCATAATGCTTTTGCAGTACGCGCCGCTCATGCAGCAGGGTGCGGATGCGTTCCACATCCCCGCGGAGCAGCAGATCTTCATATTCGGCCCAGGCAAAGAGCGGCGGATTGTCTGCGATATGTATCTGCATCTCATGGGGTACGCCCCAGACGGCCCCCGTCCACGCCGGCTCCTCTTTGGGGGGCATGACGGTGGGGAGATGCCGCCCCTCGTAGAGGACACCATAGAAATTGTCCAGGGTCTCTACGCCGGGGAAAACATCCCCAGCGTATTTGCAGAACAGCGACATGAAGCAACTGTCCCATATCCAGAGCTGTGTGGCGCAAAACGCTTCGTCCATATAGGGCGTTTGCGGCATGCCCGGCAGATCTTTGATGTGGGTGTAGGCCAGCTCCCATGCCCGGTAATAGAATGCGGTCCACTCCGGATGTGCATCGCATACCGGGGCAGGCACGTATGCCTGCCAGTTTTTATCCCCCCAATGTGTGCTCATCGTATCGCTCCTTCTCCAGCCTACGGCCGGATATATCTTGTCAGTCACGCCGATGGAGGCGTGCAGGTCCGCTTTCATAACATCACGCCCCCGGCATGTGCCGGGGCGGGTGCAGGGAAGGGGTCAGTGCTTGCCGACCAGCGCCAGTACTCCATCGATGATGAAGCAGACGCCCAGCAGGATGAAGAACCAGTCCAGCATGACCCAGCGGCTGACCACCAGCATCACGCCCACAAAGATCGTCAATGCCGCGAACAGGATCTTCCCGGTGTTCTTGCCCTTCCAGGCATCGGTCAGGCTCAGCAGACCTTCCAGGGCGATCAGAACGCCGAAGACGATCAGCACGATCTCCACGAACAGCCAGCCACCCAGGATGACCACCGCACCGATCGCGATGCTGATCGCACCGGGGGTGATATTGCCCTTCACTACGTCGTAAATGCCCATCGCGATGAACAGAACGCCCACGATCGTCAAGAGCCAGTTCAGCACCGTCGCGCGGAAGGCGCAAAACAGAATGCCCACCACGATATAGAGCAGGGCCGTCAAAAATTGCGTCTCCATCTTTACATGTTTCTTTGCCATAGGGAACCTCTCCTTTTATATGTTTTGTCGCTATTTATTATATAACGAAAGCGCCATCCTGTCAAGCGCCTGCATCGGTTTTTTGACAAAATATGTGCGCCTGCGCGGGGCGGCCCAAGGCCCCCGGCCCATTCGTGCCATCGCACCACGGAAAAAGAAAAAGCATCTGCTTTCGCAAATGCTTTTCTGACTTTCGGCTACATTATAGATGCAGAACTGAAAGTCCAGGTTTCATCAGAATT
>CAYXDB010000077.1:0-8622 GCA_964463735.1 uncultured Ruminococcus sp.
GGACGCCTGTCCTTACGGGTAGTTGTGCTTTTGCGTCCCGCGGCCGCCCTTGGCTTGTCGGATGGCGGTGTCACAGGGGGATGAAGCACCCGCTGTATGCGGTGCGGTCCAGGCCGTGCTCTTGCAACCAGTACAGCAGTTGCGGGTCGGGCAAGGGGTCATCCACATCCGGGAGCCAGACCGCCTGTAAAGCGGCGGGGTACGTGCGGAAGGTGGCCTGCGCCGCCGCCCCGTGGGGGCCATGGCGGCCAAAGAAGAGCGCGTCACTTTCCAGGATCTCTGCGGCCGTGTGGGAGGCGGTATCTGCGGCGGCGGCGCCGCTCCCCACATATAACAGCGAGGTACTCTCCCCCTGAAAGCGGAGGACCAGGACCGGATGGGTGGAGCCGGTGCAGGTCCCGGCCGGGCAGGCCTGGATGGTCAGTGCCGGTAAGGAGAGCTGGCTCTCTGCGGGATACAGCACGGCTTCTACAGCGGCATCCGCGGCGATCTGGCAGAGCGCACGGTACAGCGCCTCCTGTTCTTCGCTCTGCGGTACGGGCAGATACAGGTGCCGCACCTTGTGGAGGGAGAGCAACCGTTGCACGCTCGTCAGATGCCCGGTGTGATAGTGCGTCAGGCACAGGCCTTCCAGCTCCGTCAGGTGTGCGGTTTGTAACAGGGCCATGCCGTCTGAGAGCGCAGTATAACTACCGCCCGTCAGGTCACACAGGATCGCTTTTCCACCGCTGACGGCCAGCAGTGTTTCGTTATTCCCGTCCGCCTGATAATAGAGGCCGCTCTCCTGTTGGGGGAGCGCCGCGGGAATGGCCGTAGCCAGCAGGCACACGCCCATTGCCAGCACCAGGATCCGACAGGGGCGGCGATGCCCGGGGCGGAGTGGGAGGAACAGGCACAAAAGGAGCAAGACGGTGAAGGCCGTGGCACAGCAGAGAAAGAGTGGATCCTGTAAGGTGACTAGGCACCCGGGGATGTCAGCGGCGCCCCGGATACAGGCGATCAGTCCCCGTCCAAAAAGATCCAGCAGGCCAGAGACCGGCGGCAGGAACAGGAGCGGCAGGCACAAAAAGGAGAGAAAGAGATACAAACAGGCCAAGGGGGACAGGAGCAGATTGGTCAGCGGGGAGAGCAGCGAAAACTCGCCAAACGTCAGAGAAGACAGCGGGAGCGTGGCCAGTGTGGCCGCCCCGGTAATGGCCAGCGCCTGCCCGCCCCGGCGGAGCAGGGAACGAAAACGCCCAGAACACACGGGTGCCTTTTCCTCCGCTAAAACGGGCGAGTGCGGGGTGCGGCCCAGGTGCCACTCCTGCCACAGCAGGATGCCAAGCGTCGCCAGTACCGAGAGCCAGAGGGAGACATCGTATACGGCGGCGTGATCGACCAATACGATCAGGGTAGCCCCGAAGAGAAGAGACGTGGGGGCATCGGCCTCTCGCGCGGCGAAGAAGGAGAGGCGGGACAGAAGCAGCATGATGCCGGCACGGCAGACCGAGAGCGGGAGGCCGACCAGCGTCATATAGAGCAGGATCAGAGCCATTTCTGCCAGCAGGCCCGTGCGGCGTGGGAGCGGGAAAAGGCGCATGAGCCAGGCAAGAAAAGTTGAGAAAAGGGAAAGATGCAGGCCACTCAGCGCCAGGAGGTGAGAGAGCCCCGTCCGGCGCATATCCCGCCGCAGGGAGAGGGGCAGCCCTTCCCGCTCGTTGAGCAGCATGGCGCTCATCAGAGCGCCACTCTCTTGCCCTACCGTCGCACGGAGGCGGCGGGAGAGCGAAAGCCGGTAGGCGGATGTGCGCGACGCGATGCGATCCCACAGGGTGGGGGAGGAACCCAGATAGCAGAGATCGGTGACTTCCTCCGCCACGGCGCAGGGGCCATACTTTTGCCAATAAACTGCCTCATCGGCCACCCGTGTGTCCTGAGGCGACAGGAGCAGGGCGGAAAATTGCACCACATCTCCGATCTCCAGCGGGTCCCCCTGCACCACAGAAAAGACCAGGAGGCCGGTGCGCTGTGCCCCATCGACCGTGCGGATCTCACCGCAATAGGTGTTCCGGTAACTGGCTTGGGTAGCCACGGTGGTGACGTGCGCTGCGACGGTGGCACGCGTGCCAAACTGCTCCCTGTACCCTGCCACCGGCCGCAGATAGCACAGGGCACCGAACAGGGTGCCCAGCAGGATGGCCGCCGCCATGCTAAGGCAGAGCCACAGGCGCGGGCGCGGCATGTGCCGGGGCGTGTGATGGCGCAACAAAAGCGCCACAGCGCCAAACAGCGTGCCTGACAGCGCCAGTATACAGGCAAGAAAAGGCGCTTCGGTCAGGAAAGCTGTGGCAGTTGCGGCCAGCAAAAACAGCAGACAGACAGTGGCCAGAGGACGATGATGTAAAAAACCCATGGGGAGGCTCCTTGCTCAGCGGGCGGCAGGTCAAACGGGGCGGCAGGTCAAACGGGGCGACAGGTCAAACGGGGGCGGCAGTGAGCTGCCCCGCCTCTTCAGTGGTGGCGGGGGCAGGGCACGCCAGTGCGGAACCATAGGGGACAGAGAAGGCGATGTGCCGCGGCGCCACCGTGATGCGGACGCGGTCGGTCATCTCGATCTCACCGTCCACGCAGATATCGACCGGATCATCAAAGGTGAAGAGCACTTCCGGCGTCTGGAAATATTGGATCACGTCCTGCGTCTTTTCACTTTCCAGATGCGTGCCGGCCTTGTAAAGGCCGATGAGCGAAAGGAACCGGGCGCGGGAGACGCGCTGGATGGCGCACAGGTCCAGCAGGCCATCCTGCAGGGCGGCACGCGGGTTGGAGTGGAAGCCCCCGCCGCAGTAGCCACCGTTGGCGATCGCCGTCAGGAGCAGGGTGTCGTGCAGGACGGTGCCGTCTGCCAGTGTGATGTGCATCCGGGTGCCAAAGCGGCGGCAGAGCGTGATGCCCACACCGGTGGCGTAGGCAAGCCCGGAGGGGACGAGCGGACTGCGCTTGATCTCTCCGGTCTTTTTGACCACATTGCAGTCAAAGCCTATGTTGATCATATTGATGCAGTAGCGGTCGTTATAGCGTAACAGGTCCAGCCGCTCCGGGCGCCCGCGCAATTGACAGTCGATGGACAGAAAATTTTCCGGATCGCGGAAGTTGCGTACGAAGTCGTTGCCGGTGCCTGCCGGGATCACGGCAAATTCCACGTGCGGGGCATCCGGCGCCCCGTTGATCGTCTCGGAGAGGGTCCCGTCCCCCCCACAGGCATAGAAGCGCTGTGGCTCTGTGCTGGCGGCGGCCGCGGCACGGACATAGGCGGTGGCATCCCCCGGGCGTGCCGTGGTATGGATGCGGTATTCCACCCCGGCCTCCTGGCAACTGTGGGTGATCTTGCGCACCAGGCTGTCGGCCTGATTCTTGCGCCCGGCGGCAGGGTTGATCAGAAAATGATGGATCATAGGCGGCTCCTTTTTTGCAATAGTCATATGCCTGCCCCTGCGGGTCAGGTAGAGGAAACATGGCGGTGGATCATCTCATAGTAGGCGCGGGCGGCCTGCTCTGTTTTGCTGTCACCGAATGAGAAATAGTGGCGGTCACGTACATCGTCCGGCAGGTATTGCTGTGCCACATAATGCAGGGGATAGTCGTGCGGATAGCGATAGCCCTTGTAGAGGGGGGCGCGCAGCGGTTCCGGCGGGACGGCGCCTAAGCCGCGCTCCACATCGGAAAGGGCCGCCGCATAGGCGGCGTAGGCACTGTTGGATTTGGGGGAGGTGGCCAGCAGGATGGTGGCATTGGCCAGTGGGATCGCCGCCTCCGGCAATCCCAGATCCCTGGCGCTCTCCACGCAGGCGCGGGTCACCACGGCGGCTAAGGGGTAGGCCTGGCCGATGTCCTCGCTGGCGATGACCTGCAGGCGGCGGCAGGCCGAGAGCAGGTCGCCCGCCGACAGGATGCGCGCCAGGTAGAAGATCGCCGCATCCGGATCCGAGCCGCGGATGGATTTCTGCAGGCCGGAGAGCATGTCGTAATGGGCATCTCCCGCCCGGTCGTATACGCCAGTGCCGGGGGTCAGTGCCTCCAGCGTCTTGGGCAGGATGGTCTCATCGGCTACGTAATAGGCGGCCTCCAGCAGCCCCAGGGCGCGGCGCACATCCCCCGAGGCACAGGTGGCGATGTAGCGCAGGGTGTCGTCATCGGCCACGCGGGGGGACGGGTTCTCCCCGTTCAGGATCCGCAGGCCGCGTTGCAGGGCGGGGAGGCATTCCTCCGGCGTGACATGGCGGAAGGTAAAGACCGAGGAACGGGAGAGCAGGGCCGGGTAGATCGCCATATACGGGTTCTCGGTCGTGGAGGCGATCAGGGTGATGCGCCCGTCCTCCATGTATTCCAGCAGGGACTGCTGTTGTTTGCGGTTGAAATATTGGATCTCATCCAGATAGAGCAGAACGCCCCCCGCGCCGAATACGTCGCGGGTCGAGGCGGCCACGTCCTTCACGTCAGACAGGGAGGCCACGGTGGCATTCAGCCGATACAGCGTCATGCCGGAGGCGTCTGCCAGGATGTTGGCGGCCGTCGTCTTCCCGGTGCCCGGGGGGCCGCTGAAGATCATGTTGGGGAGGTGGCCGGAGTCCAGCAAACGGCGCAAAACGCCCTGTGGGCCGATCAGATGGGGCTGTCCCACCATGTCGTCAAGGGACTGGGGACGCATGCGGTCGGCAAGCGGTTGGTTCTTCATAGGTATTCGATCCTCCGGAAAATACGGTAATGGGAACAGATGTCAGGAAAGGGCCGCTTCATGCAGGGAAAAGAGCCGCTCCACCGCCGCACGCAACGGGGCGTGGGCCGGGCTCAGCAGGGCGGGGTCGGTGCAGAGCAGTTGGCGTGCGTCTTCCCCCGCACGGGTCAGGAGCGTGGTGTCATGACAGAGGGAGAGCAGGGGCAGGGAGAGGCCCCCGCTCTGGCGCCATGCACCGCCGCACGCGGCGGAGAGGAAATCGCCCGGGCCGCGTTGCCGCAGATCTTTCTCCGCAATGGCAAACCCGTCATAGGTCGTGTGCATCGTTTGCAGACGTTGCTGCGCGCTCTCGGATTGACTGTCAGAGAGCAGGATGCAATAGGATCTCTTCTGCCCCCGCCCTACACGCCCACGCAATTGATGCAACTGCGAGAGGCCAAAGCGCTCGGCATTCTCCACGATCATCAAGGTGGCACGCGGGACGTTGACACCGACCTCGATCACGGTGGTGGAGACCAGGATGTCGATCTCCCCCTGGGAGAACCGTTGCATCACCGCATCCTTTTCGGCGGCCTTCATGCGCCCGTGCAGAAAGGCGATGCGCAGATCCGGGAAAGTCTCGCGCTGTAATTGGGCGGCGTAGTTGACGGCCGAACGCAGGGGCGGGGATGCCTCTTTTTGCGCAGGTGCGGCTATGTCGGTGAGCAGGAGGTCCTGCCCGTCCGGCATGTCCTCCGGCGCGGGACTGCCGGCATCTTCTACGGCCGGGCATACGATATAGACCTGCCCGCCGTCCTGCACCGCGCGGCGGATAAAGCCGTTCAGCCGTTCTCTGTAACTTTCATTGACCACGAACGTATCCACCCGCTGGCGGCCGGGGGGCATCTCGTCCAGGCGCGAGATGTCCAGATCGCCGTACAGGGCCAGCGCCAGGGTGCGCGGGATGGGGGTGGCGCTCATGACCAGCAGATGCGCCGCGCTGTGCTTCTGTTGCAGGGCGGCCCGCTGGCGCACGCCAAAGCGATGCTGTTCGTCTGTCACCGTCAGATAGAGGCGGGAGAATTGAATCTTGTCCTGGAGCAGGGCATGGGTGCCGATCAGCAGGTCGATCCGGCCCTCCCCCGTGGCGGCACAGCGCGCGCGGATGTCTTTTTTCTCTTTTTCCGGCGTGGCACCGGTCAGGCAGGCTACGCGGATGCCCGTGGGGGCAAGGAGGGCGGCAAGATCCGCATAGTGCTGGCGGGCAAGGATCTCGGTGGGGACCATCAGGGCCGCCTGCCCCCCGGCGCGTATCGCCGTGTAGATGGCTATGGCGGCGCACACCGTTTTGCCACTGCCCACGTCCCCCACCAGGATGCGGTGCATGGGGGCGTGGCCCGGCCGCGCCATGTCCTGGCGGATCTCCCGGCAGACGCGCATCTGGGCATCGGTCAGGCGATAGGGCAGTGCGCCCAGCAGGGGGGAGAGATCACAGCGGGGGCAGGGGATGCCCGGTGCGGCGGAACGGTCGTCCCGGGAGAGGGAGAGCCCTAAAGACAGGTAGAGGAGCTCCTCATAGACCAGGCGGTCCAGCGCACGGCGCAACGGCTCTTCGCTCTGCGGGGCGTGCACGGTCATCAGCGCATGGCTCAGGGAGGGGAAAGCGTATCGTTTCAGCAGATCGGAGGGGAGCGGGTCAGAGAGCGTGGGCAGGCAGGCGCGCAGGGCGGCCTGGACGGCTTTTTCTATCACCTTGCCGGACAGCCCCTCGGTCAGCGGATAGCGGGCGACCAGATCCGGTAGTGGCTGGCCCGGCAACAGCGCTTCAAAAGCCGGGGAGGCCAGCTGTATGCCGGTGCGGGAACGGGTCAACTTGCCAAAGAAACGGAAACAGGCACCGGTGTGAAAGATGTCCCGCACATAGGTCTGGTTAAAGAAGACGACCTCCACCGTGCCGCTCTCGTCAAAGGCGCGGAATTTGGTCAGGCTCATGCCGCGGCGGATCAGGGCGGTGCGCGGCTCGCACCCCACCGTCAAAAGGAAGGCGGAGCGCTCTCCGTCCACCCCGTCACACAGCCGCCGGATGTTCCCCCGTGCTTCATACGCGCGGGGAAAGTGATAGAGCAGATCGCGCAGGGTGTGCACCCCCATGCGGGCAAAGGCGGCGGCACGGCTGTCCCCGATCCCGGGGAGCGCACGGACCGGGCTGTCCTGCGTCAGTTTTTCCATGCAACGGCCTCCTTTCCCCTTTTTCTCTATTTTACACCATTTTATGGATGAATGCAAGGAAAATTTCCCGATCCTTTGCGAGGAATTTCCGGGGAAGTGTTTACAAATACAAAATTATTTGATATAATGGAGGCAGATCTGCCCGTGGGCCGTAGGAAAAGACCGGCCGCCGGGCACCCCTGCCCCGGCCTGCCCGTTGCGGGTGCCGGCAGGGCACGGGCATCCTCCGTGCAGAAAGGATACGATATGCAACATAAACATACACGAAAACGCATTGCCACGGTGGTGGACATCACCGTGTGCGTTCTGCTCGCCTGCGTGCTGTTCTGCCTGTTCGGCCTGCTGATAGAGTTCGGCGCTATGATCCCGGTATATGCGATCCTGAGCGGGTCGTTTCTGTACCTGTTCATTCTGTTCCTGTGGGCCGCTTTCCGTCTGCATTCCGGCAGTCTGCAGAGTGAGCGGCGCCTGCGCCACACCGTGGAGGGGGAACTGGGCAGTGTGCTGGCACGCCTGGGGCAGCCCGCCTTCCTGTGTGATGAGAACGGGCACCTTCTGTGGTGTAACCGCATGCTGGTCGATCTGGTCGGCCACCGCGACCTGTTGATCGGCGCTCAGATCGATGATGTCTGCCACCTGACGGTGGAGGACCTGGAACAGGGGAACCGGATGGCCACCGTGGGAGAGGGGCTATACCGCTACGAGGGCATCCGCGTGAACGGGGAAGAGCAGGAATTGTGGTTCGTGATCTTCACCGATTGCACCGCCTACGAGCAATTGCGCCACACGTATGAAGAAGAGACCCCGGTGGTCGCCTACATCGTCCTGGATAATATCGATGAGTTGTTGCAGTATGTACAGGACAGTTACCGGTCTGCCGCCGCGGCGGCAGAGGACGCCATCAAGCGCTGGGTCACGGCCATGGGCGGCATCGTGCGGGCGTATGAGAAGGATAAATACATTGCCTTCTTCGATACGGCCGGCCTCCAGGCCTGCGTAGAAGACCGCTTTGATATGCTGGACGAGGTGCGCTCGGTACGTGTGGGAGACGGTATGTCGATCACCGTGTCGGTGGGGATCTCCTCCATCAAGGGGACGCTGGCAGAAAAAGAGGTCTCGGCCCAGGCGGCACTGGATATGGCCCTGCAGCGCGGCGGCGACCAGGTGGTGCTCCGCTCGGATAAAGGGGATAAATTCTACGGCGGCAAGACCAAGGCAGTGCAGAAACGAGCCAACGTCCGCTCCCGCGTGGTGGCGCAGGAACTGAGCACCCTGATGGCCCGTACCGAGAGCGTGCTGATCATGGCCCACCGCTTCCCGGATTTCGACGCTTTCGGCGCCTCTATCGGCATCGCGCGTTTCGCCATGCTGTGCGGGGTGCGCCCCCACATCGTGACCAATGATCGTGACCCGAATATCGCCCCCTGCTTTGAGAAGATCGCATCGGTCGAAGAATATGACGGGCTGTTCATCAGCGGCCCGCAGGCCATGGACCTGATCCGCCCCAACACCCTTCTGATCCTGGTGGATGTCAACAATATCAATAACACCGAGTGGCCGGACCTGCTCCGCAACGTGGAGCAGGTGGTCGTGATCGACCATCACCGTAAGACGACAGAATTTGAGCGGGAACCGCTGATCACGTATATCGAGCCGTCTGCGTCTTCCGCTTCGGAACTGGTATCGGAGATGCTGGAGCA
>CAYXDB010000078.1:0-8549 GCA_964463735.1 uncultured Ruminococcus sp.
GGTCTCCCCCCGCGGGATGGTGGCGCAGGGCGTGGTAGAGCCCTGCCAGCCGGAGAAGTACTATACCGACCGCTCTCTTGCGGGCGCCGGTACGATCTCGGACGGCTATCCGGAGGATGCCCTGACCTTCCACAGCTATCGGGACGTGGCCGAGATGCAGTTCCATCGCACGGCCTCCTATTTCTGCCGGGCGGCACAGACGATCGACCTGCCCGCAGATGGCTATGTGGATATCGACCTGGGGTGCAACTATACCGGCATCCTGGACTTCCAGCTGGACAGCCCCGGGGGATGCGAGCTGTATATCCTGTTTGATGAGTTCTTCGGGGAGGACGGGAGCCTGGATCCCTTCCGCATGCGCACCTATAACGTCCTCCGCTACAAGTTTGCCGGTGGTTCCTGCCATATCCACACCTGTGAGCCGTATTGCATGCGTGCTGTGCGGCTGGTCGTGCGGTGCGGGACGGCGACCATCCGCGCCTTCAAGATGTTCAAGATCGGGTTCCCCCTGCGTTTCATCAATGCCAGCCTCGTGCGCGGTGATGAGCAATTGCAGGCCATCTTTGACGCCGCGGTAGAGACCTTCTCTGCCAATGCCGCCGATATCTTTATGGACTGCCCGTCCCGGGAGCGCGCCGGTTGGCTGGGCGACAGTTTCTTTACCGCACGGGCGGAAAAGGTGCTGACGGGCGCCTCCCGGCTGGAACGGACATTTTTGGAGAACTTCCTCCTGCCGGAGCGCTTCCCGGATCTGATCCCGGAGGGCATGCTCCCCATGTGCTATCCTTCTGATTTCTGGGAGGAACCGGCCTATATCCCCAATTACGCCATGTGGTACGTGCTGGAACTGGAAGAGTATCTGGGGCGCACCGGCGACCGCGAACTGGTGGATACGGCACGCGACCGCATGATGGGGGTGGTGCGGTGGTTCCGCCAGTATGAAAACGAGTACGGCCTGCTGGAAAAACTGCCCGGCTGGATCTTTGTGGAGTGGTCACGCTCTAACGATCTGGTGCAGGATGTGAATTTCCCCACCAATATGCTCTATGCCGCCATGAAGCAGGCGCTGGGCCGCCTGTATGAGGACCAGACGCTGGCAAAAGAAGGAGAGGCCCTGCACAAGACCATCCGGGAACTCTCGCTCATGCCAAACGGGTTCTTCTGTGATAATATGCTTCGCCGTGATGGAAAGCTGGTGCTCTCCGGCGAATGCACGGAGACCTGCCAGTATTACGCCTTCTTCTGTCGCACGGCCACCCCGCAGACGGATGCCGTGCTGTGGGAGAGGCTCCTTACCGACTTCGGCTATGACCGGGCCAAGATCGGCAAATGGCCGGAGATCGCCCCCTCCAACGTCATCTTTGGCAATTATCTGCGCCTGGATCTTTTGTGCCGGGAGAAACTGTTCGACCGGCTGATCGAGGATATCCGCGGCTACTTTACCTACATGGCCGAAAAGACCGGCACCCTGTGGGAGAATATAGACACCCACGCCAGTTGCAACCACGGCATGACCTCTCATGTGCTGGTATGGCTGGATGCCGCCGGATACGTGCTGCACGAGAACGGTGCCACGGGGAATTGAAAGGAGATAACCGATGCTGAAACTTTCCTGCATGTTGACCGACCACGCGGTGCTCCAGGCAGATATGCCGGTACCTGTGTGGGGGGAAAGCGATCAAAGCACCGTCACGGTGGCCTACGCCGGGCACACCGTGACCGCCCCGGTGGAGGGCGGCCGCTTCACGGCCCTGTTGCCCGCCATGCCGCCCTGTTTGCGCGGCACCCTGACCGTGACGGCCGGGGCCGATACCTGCGTACTGGACGATGTGGTCACGGGTGAAGTGTGGCTGGCGGGTGGGCAGTCCAATATGGAGCACCCCACCTTCTGCACCCTGTATGAGACGGGGAGCGTGGCGGCCGATGCCGACCTGCGCCTCTTCACCGTCCCGCGCCGCACCTATGCAGGGGCGGAGATCTGGGGCTGGCATTTTGAGGGGGTCACGTCGCTGGATCGCCCCTGGCAGCTCTGCACGCGGGAGGCAGCGCTGCATTTTACAGCGATCGGCTATTTCTTTGGCCGTTCTCTGCGGCGGGAACTGCATGTCCCGGTGGGCATCATCAGTTGCAACTGGGGCGCCACGCTGATGGAGAACTGGACGCGGCCGGAGCGCCTGGCCGCCGACCCGCTGACGCGCATCTATCTGGAGGAACAACAGCGGGCAGAGCAGGGGCAAGACGTGGCGGCCTATCACGCACGCTATGAGGCCTATCAGGCCGCCCTGCAACGCTACATTGCAGAGGATACCGACCCGCTTGCGCAGGTGGCGACACGCGGGGTGCCCGATTTCCTGCGCCATTGCGGGCCTTCCTCCCTTTCGCAGGAGGAGCCCGGCCCCGGGCCGCGCTACTATCGCCGCCCCGGCCTGTTGCGGGAGACGATGCTCGCCCGCGTGACGCCGTATGCTTTGCGCGGGGTCATCTGGCATCAGGGGGAGAGCAACGGGCGCCGGGAGTGTGAAGGCTTTTCTGCTTCCACCTGGTTCAAGGCGCTCTTCCACGCCATGGCCGCCGACTGGCGGGAAGCCTTCCATCGCCCGGAGCTGCCCTTCTATATGGTGCAGCTGGCCGGTTGTACGATGGACGGGAACGAAAAGAGCAATTGGAATGGCGCGCGCCTGGCCCAGCAGACCCTGCCGCAGGAGGATGCGCACTTCCATACCGTGGTCTCTTATGACCTGGCGGAGGCGGACAATATCCACCCCGCCCACAAACAGCCGATGGGAGAGCGCCTGGCCGCCGCCGCCCTGTGCGAGGAATACGGCCGCCCGGTGCGCTGGCGCAGTTCCGCCCTGGCACGTACCGAGCGAAAGGGCCAGCAGATCCGCCTCTTCTTCACTGAGGCAGAGCGCCTGACCTGCATCGGGGAGCCGTATGGCTTCTTCTTCACCTTCCCGGATGGGCACCGCGCCCCGGCGCCTGCCACGCTGGAGGGGGCATGCGTCTGCCTGACCGTGCCGGAGGGGGCCACCCTGCTGGGGTATGCCGATTGCAATTTCGCCCCGGCCACCGTGTATAATGAGTGCGGCCTGCCCCTCTTTCCCTTTCAGATCCCCCTTGCCTGACGGCAGGACCATGTAATAAAAAGGAGAAAAATGTATGAAAACGCTGTATCTGCGTGACTTTACCGGCACGGTGGACGAACCGGCCTACCACCTCTACCGCGCCCTGACCGCCGCCCGTGAGCAGAAGGCCGACCGCCTGGTGATCGACCCCGGCGTCTATGAGATCAACGAGACCTGGTGTGTGGAGCGCTATCTGGCCTATTCGAACCACGATTATAACGGCCCCAAGCGCCTGGCCGCCCTGATCGAGGATATGGAGGACTTTGAGATCGACGGTGGCGGCGCCACCTTCGTCTGCCATGGGCTGGTGACCCCCATCGGCATCCTGCGCTCCCGCAATATCCGCGTCCATGACCTGACATTGGAGAACCCGGATACCATGTTCTGGCAGGTCAAGGTCACGGGGCATGGTGAAGGCTATGTCGATGTCGCCCGTATGTATGGCGGGGACAGCATACGCCTGGAAAGGGGCAAACTGGGCGCCAATTATAAGGGCCACGCCCGCTTCCCCATGTCCACGAATATCGAGTTCAATGGCCAGAGCGGCGAGATCGAACCGGGGACGGCCGATCAGACGCTGGGCGTGGACCTCAATGACCTGCAATACGAGATGCTGGCGGACGGCACTCTGCGTATCCACGGGGTCAAGCGGTATCCGCCGCTGGGGAACGTGCTGATCCTCTCCGCCACCCGCCGCCTCGGCGCGGGCGTGTACTGCCTGGAGAGCCAGAACGTCACGCTGGAGAACATCACCATCCATTCCTGCTACGGCATGGGCCTGCTGGCGCAGATGAGCGAGGATATCACCCTCCGCCATTTCTGCACTCAGCGCAAGGGCGACTGCTGGTATACCGCCTGCGCGGATGCCACCCACTTCGTCAACTGCACCGGCACGGTGCGCGTGGAGGACTGCCTCTTTGAAGGCCAGCTGGACGACGCCCTGAACATCCATGGCATGTATACCCGCATCGTGGGGCGCGGGGAACGTGAACTGCTGGTGCAGGAGATGCACGAGCAGGCCAAGGATATCCGCATCTATCGCCCCGGTGACCGCGTGCAGGCCCTGCGCCCGGATCCGCTGCTGCCCTACGCCTGGAAGACGGTGCGGGAGGTCGAATACATCAGCGGGGACATCATCCGCATCCTGACCGAAGAACCGGTCGAGGATATCGCCGTGGGGGACGACCTGGAGAACATCACCCGCGCGGCGGATCTGGTCTTTGCCCGCAATGTGGTGCGCAATAACCGCGCCAGAGGTATGCTCATCGCCACGCCCGGCAAGGTATTGCTGGAAGATTGCTATTTCCACGCCAGTGGCACCGCCGTGAAATTTGAGTCGGACGGCGCCTATTGGTATGAGTCCGGCGCGACGACGGATGTCACCATCCGCGCCTGCCACTTCGACCGTTGTGTGCACGGCCGCTGGGGGACCGCCCCGGTGCAGTGCGCCCCCCGCAAGACGACCGAGGAAGGGAAGTATTACCACGGCACCATCCGCGTGCAGGGCTGCACCTTCACCCTCTTTGGGGAGGAGATCGCCCGCATGGATAACGTGGCGCACTTTGTCTTCACCGGCAACCGCATCACGCCCGCGGAGGGGAAAGAAGCCCTGCTCCTGCTGCACCACGTAGGAGAAGCGGAGGTCCAGCCGGATCAGCCCATTACCACCTATTGAATGAAGCATCTTTGTTCATAAACTTGCCGGGATTTGTGCATCTTGCACAAATTCCGGCATTGTTTTTCTATGCCCCGGCCCCCAAGAACCGCCCGTGCGCCTCTTGCTTTTTTTGGCGGGGTGTGATATAATGATACACGGAAATCTGTAAATTCGTAGCAAGGAGTATTACATTGTATGAGAAAGAACAGTAGATGGATGACGGTACTGCTCTGCTTGTTGCTCTGCCTGGGGATGATCCTGCCTCTGGCCGGGTGCCCGGCAGACGATCCCACCCCGGGCCCCACCCCCACGCCGACCCCGGCTGATCCCGAGATCGAGTATGGGAACGGTGGTGAACTGGCAGGGACCGGTACCACGATGACGGCGGAAGACTTCGCCATGACGGCACATACCGTATCGCGCGATGGCGCCACGACCGTAACGGCCCGTCAGTTGGTACAGATGTTCCGTGAGGGCACTGTTGCCGAGACCGCGGTCTATGTGGTCACGGGCACCATGCAGTTTTTGGGCGCCGGCGACCTGACCTATAATGGAAAAGGCTCTGCCTTCTTCTTCGATGACGGTCTGTTGATCGAGCAGTGCGAGCAGGTCAAGGTGACCAACATGCTCATCTACGGCAATGTGCAGGTCCGCAATTGCCAGGACCTGATCCTGGATCGCGTGGATATCCAGAGCGAGACCGGTTCCGCGCTGACACTGGATGGCGCCAGCCAGGTGGTCGCCCTGGGCAACTGCCGCCTCACATCCGGGAGCGGCACGGCTATCGTCAGCGCCGCTAAGGAACTGACCCTCCAGAACACCGCTGTGCTCTATGCGGAGCAGGGCCTGGATGACAGCTCTCAGAACGGTCTGACCGTGCAGAACTGCTACTTCGCCGGTAACGGTACGGCCATCCGTGCCACCGGCCGCGAGGTCACTGTGCGTGGCAACACCATCGAGGCAGGGAATGCCGCTGTGGGCGTGGCCCTCTACGCCGGCAACACCTGCGGGGACGATGGCAAAGTCATCATGGAGCGCGATACTGCCTCCTCTGTGGTGCGTTATGTCCTGCACAACGGCCTCATCGCTGAGAACATCATCAAAGATGCCAAGGTCGGCGTCCTGCTGGACGGCGTGACCAATACCGCCGTGGTCGTCAACTCCCTCAAGGGCGTGGAAGTGACCAACGGTCATTCGGTCTACGTATGCGATAACCAGATGGGTGCCTTCCTGCGTGCGACCAATGTGGAATACCTGCTGGCAGACGGCAATGCCTACCCCAGCGATGGCTATACCCACGGCGCTATCCAGACCAACCTCACCAACCCCAGCGGTAACACCCTGCTGAATGTGGATGCCCGCCTGGAATACGGCGCAGATGAAGCACTGCTGCCCCAGGTGGATCGCGACCTGTTCGTCGGGGCTGATTCCAAGAGCGGCGTGAAGGATGTGGCCTACACGGGTGAGAAGTCCGTGATCAATGAGTACATCATGACCGTGGCCGGCGCAGAGGGCGCTGATCGCGTGATCGTGGCCCCCGGTAAATATTCCACGGCGGGTGCCATCAACCTCAGCGGTTCCAATTATGATAAGACGGATATCTATGCCTATGGTGTGTATATGGAGCGCGCGAATGGCCTGGGTAGCCAGATGAACATCAATAATGTGCAGGGCCTGAATGTCAAGGGCATGCTCTTTGCCTTCAAGCAGCAGTCCTGCGGCCAGGTCTATGTCCTTCAGAAGATGAAGAGCAATAATCTGCTGGTCGTGACCGGTGCCGGCATGATGAACGAGTTCGGTAATACCAACGGCGCCTTCTACAGCACCACCGGCATGGGCGCCCAGCATCAGGGCACCTTCTACGCCTATGCAGACCTTGGCTTCAATAGCATCACCAAGGGTGGCACCACCCTGGGCCTGGATACCATGGTCATGGAGGTCTCCTCCGGTACGTATGGCATGATCGAGGCCGGGGACGTCCTGACCTGCCGTGCCTCCAACGGTGGCACTACCATTCCGATCAACAATTCGTCGGATGTCGTGTTCTATGATGTGACCCTGTACGGTGGCGCCGCAGGCTTTGCCTTCGTAGAAGGAAGCAATACCACCGCCACCACCTATTACCGACTGCTGGATACCACCCGCACCGGTGAGATCATCGATAAGGATCTGTATGACGATTATGTCGCCCTGGCCGAAGCATATTCGGACGAGGACAGCGGCTTCAAGCTGGATCTGGAGATCACGGTCGATGAGCTGGGCCGCTATCGCGGTTCTCCGGCTCACATCGGCTCTATCGATGCGACCCACACCACCAAGTGTGCGGAAGGGAGCCAGGCGATCTTCTGCCTCTTTGAGAACATGTGTGATGACGGTACGAACCAGAATGCTGGTCACGCCCGCCTGCATGATTATGAAGTAGACAAAGAAAACAACACCGTCACCTTCACCTACAAGGGCAACCTCTCGGAATACAGCTGGCAGAACAGTGGCGTCAACCCCAGTGGCCTGTGCTATAACTTCCGGGAAGGCGACCGCGTGTATATCTACACCTCCATCGGCCGTCTGGTCTATGATGGCCCCGCGCTGTCCGATGCCGTGAAGGGCGAGAGCGGCAGTGGCCTTGTTGGTTACTATAATAGTAACGGCACGCCCAACATCTCCCGCAGCACCACCGGTACGGCCAAGTACGGCACCTATACCACCTACACCGTCACCGTCCCGCTGTATGCAGAGGATGGCACCTGCTACTTCAATGAAGATGCATTGAAGGATAAGGGTGACAACGGGGCAGACGGTACCTATGCCGATAATATCAAGACGGATAACCGCTGGTTCTCCGACTACAAGGTCCTGGTCGATAACATGAGCATGTCCTCCAACGGCTTCGTGTTTGATAACACCATGGTGCGCAACATCCGTTCCCGTGGCCTGCTGATCAAGGCATCCAATGCCGTGATCAAGAACTGCACCTTCAACCACGTGGGCATGGGCGCCATCGCTATCAACTACGAGATCTATTGGGGTGAGTCCGGTGTTACCGAGAACCTGGAAGTCTCGAACAACCTCTTTGACCACACCGGCTACTTCGCCGATAAGTACATGTATTCGGCAATCAGTATCGACGGTCTGGGCGAGAAGTGTGATGAAGACTACCTGCTCTATAAGAACATCAATGTCACCCATAATAAGATCATCAACCGTACCACGACCTACGCCTTCTATGTCCGCGGTGCAAAGGATGTGACCTTTGCGGATAACTACGTGGGCGTCCGCATCGATGAAGATGAGCGTCTGGAATTGGGTAAGGATCCCTCCAAGATCGCCTGGCTGGAAGGTGCCGCGAACGTCAAGTTCGAGAACAACTATTACCAGATCATCGAGGATGAGTACGTGGATCCGGATATCACCAACGTCATCGTGGGCCGGAACTACCGCAATATCTTCGGTAAGGACGTCATGGATGAATATGGCGAGCTGATGTTGCCCGATAAGGTCGAGAACTGATCGCGCCAAGATCGTAGATAGGAAAAACACAAATGCCAGGCGGCCAACCGCCGCCTGGCACCCCCCGCGGTAGGCCGCAAGGCCCGCCCGCAGGATATAAGAAGCAAAAGAGCCGCCCGGCACGCCGGGCGGCTCTTTTGCGTGCCCTCCTGGATACGCCTCCCGCCCCCCGTGGCCTCCCTCCGGGAGGTAGTGAGCGAAGCGAACGGCGACGCGGAAGTGAATGACATGCCGGTGGCATGTCAGAGCCGCGGCGTGAC
>CAYXDB010000079.1:0-8469 GCA_964463735.1 uncultured Ruminococcus sp.
AAAAAAGCCATAACACCGATATTTTTCGTATCAATATTATGGTTTCTTTATGGTGCGCGAGACGGGACTTGAACCCGTATGGATGAACCACACGCCCCTCAAACGTGCGCGTCTGCCAGTTCCGCCACTCGCGCGGGACGGAAGATATTATAGCAGAGTTGCGCACATTTGTCAACCCCTTTTTGGCAAAAACACGGATTTTCCCCGTTTTGTTCCCTGCGTGGGGGCACAGGACGGCTGACAGGGGATGCCGCGCGCGGCATCCCCGCGCGGGGCGCCAGGCGGCGGCGCCCTCTACTGCGCCCCCCTGCAACAGGGATCCTGGCAGGAAGGCAAGCGGCATGCCACTGGCTAAACTACACTCTGCCTGGATATTTCCTGCGTGATCTTCAGCTTTTGCCGATGGGGCGGCGGTGACGGGCGCTTGGCTGGCGGGCGTGTGAAGGTGATGTGCGCCCGCTCCCCCTGCCAGGTGGAGAGGCGCAACACGCATCCGGTGCGGGCGGGGAGATCGAAGCGGTCCTTACGCCCGCGGCCGGAAAAGATGACCGTAAATTCCTCTGCGGCGCTGATGCGCAGTGGTGTGGCGGCGCGGTTGATCACCGTCAGGCAGGTCTCCCCTTCCGTCTCACGCGCGTAGGCGAGCATATCGGGGCGCAGGGCATACAGGCGCACCGTGCCGCCGTGATAGGCCGGTTCCTGCTGGCGCAGGGCGCATAGCCGGAGGAAGAACGCCCGGCGGGCATCCCGTTCCCCCGGGGCGTGCCCCGCGGTATGTACCGATGCATCCGTTTCATCCCCTGCGGTGATAGCGAGCAGACCGGGCAACGTGCCGGCCACCAGATACGCCAGGCGGAAGAGCTCCTCGGCCCCCTCCCCTTGCAGGGCGGTGCTGACCGAGTTGCCCTGTGCATCGGAGAGCAGATGGATATGGAAGGCAGACGCCTGGGGCGGCAGGGTGGGCAAGGTGCTGACGAGATAATGGTACAGGGGCGCGGTCTCCCCTTCCCGCAAATAGGCGAGCAATGCCTCGCGCAGGCAGGGGGAACAGATGCTGTCCAGTTCTTCGCCCCCGACATACCGATGGCGCGTGCCCGCCGCCGGGCAGAAAAGGTCCTCCCCCGGCAATGCCCCCGCCAGGATGCCCTGCCCCGGCAGGGCATCCTGCACGGCATCATGCAAAGTAGAGAGGAAGGCATCCCCGAAGCGGGTAGCGGCACGCAGGAAGAAGCCCCCGGCCCCGGCGCGGGCAAGGCGCGCGACCACGCCATCTTCCCCGGTGATATGGCGGCAGTTCTCCACTGGCTGTACCCCGTTGACGATGCAGGGGCTCCCGGCGAAGTCCTGATGCAGGTAGGCGGCGGGATCCGGCTCGGCCAACAGGGTATCATCCGTCTGGGCGCCGATGGCCCACAGAAGATCCGGCCATACGGCCATGCTATGCGCACGGGCGGCGCCGACCCATGCCGGTGGCAGAAGGTGCTCTACCGTTGGCACGGTCGCGCCCCTTTCCCCGGCCGGGCGCCGCCAAAGGAGGAAGGAGACCCCTAAGGGAACGAGGGCAGAGAGCGCAGGCTGTGCCTCGCCCTTTTCTGCCTGCGGGGTGGGCTGTTCATACACGACCCCACCGGGCGGCGGGGGGCAAGTGCGGGCAGGCTGGTACAGATACAGGGGGATGGCGCCCTCCTGCCCTGCGCAGGAGGGAGAGAACTGCACTGCCTCCCCTTCCTGCGCCAAAAATCCCCCCGCGCCGTACACCGTCTCCCCCAGTACGCGGCAGGTATAGTACCCTGCCACGGGCGCCAGTCTGGCGGTATCCAGCAGGGCGGCATACCGCTCTGTGACGCCATCTGTGGCGACGAAAGTCAAGGGCAAAGTACGTACATCGGCCTCCCCTTCTGCACGCAGGCATACCCGCAGATCTAAGGCCCCCAAACAGCGCGGGAGGGAGAGATGGATGCCCAGCAGGGCACCCGCCGCCACGGCATGGCACCCCGGCGCAAGACAGCGGCCGTTTTCTGCATAGCGTACCGCGCCGCGCAGGCAGGCTGGATCCTGCATCTGCCAATGCATATCTATCATATTTATACCACCTTTTCTTTTGGTAAGAATAGCGGCAGGGTCGGATGCCCCGCCAGACGGCTCCCCGGCCGGATACATGCCTGCGCGTCCGCGCAGACGGCATACAGAGAGGCGCACCGCCCCACCGTGACCCCGGGCAACAAAATGCACCCCTTCACTGTGGCGCCGGGTGCCACCCGTACCCCCGGGAAAAGAATGCTCTCCTCTACCTGCCCCTCGATCACACAACCGCTGGCGACAAGGGAGGCGCGCACCGCCGCCCTCTCCCCATAGAAGCTGGGCGCTTCTTCCGGCGCCGCGGTGCGCAGGGTCTTTTCCCCTGCCCCCACCCATGCCCGGTACACGGACCGATCCTGCAACAGGCGCAGGGAGGCGGCATAGTAACTGCCCTCATCTGTGATATATGAGACCGGCCCTTCCAGCGCATAGACCTGGCAGATCTGCTGGCGCGCCTGGCGCAGGAGCACCCCGCGCACAAAAGAGCTCTCCCCCAGGCCATGCGCCGCCGACAAAAAAGAGAGCAACTGCACGCGGGAGAGCATGGCCATACCCGTCCAGCGCAGGGCGCCGGGGAAGGCGTGTGCCACAGTAACATCGCACACGCGCCCGCCCTCTCCTGCCGCCACGAACACGCCGCCGCGCACGCACCCGGTCTCCTGCGTCGGGGCGCAGACCAGCGTCATGGCCGCGCCGGATGCCTGATGTGCCTGAAGCAAGGCACGCAGATCGATGCGGAAGACGGTATGGCAATCCCCCAGGACGATATAGGGTTCCTCCATCCGTTCCAGCCCCGCGCGCATGCAAAGCAGTGCATCCATCCGGCCATGGAACATGGTGCTACCGGGGTAGCGAAAGGGGGTCACAGTGTGCACGCCCCCGCCACAGGCAGAAAGGCCCCAGGCCTCCCCCGTGCCCACGTGCTCCAGCAATGTATCAAAATTCCCATTGCTCACCAGCGCCACCTGCCGGGCCCCGGCAAGGGCGAGATCGGTCAGGGGGAGATCCACCAGCCGGTATCGACCGCCAAAGGGGATCGCCCCGACCGTCCTTTGCTCTGTCAGGTGAAAGAGGGAGGTATCGCTCCGATTGGAAAACAGGATCCCAGCCAGGCTCATGATGCCGCACCCCCCTGCAGTGGTATTGCTGCATCCGGTGCCGTGGCCCACAGCAACCCGACCGGGCCGCCGTGTAAAGCCCGGGGATATACGGCCGTGGCGGTGACAGATATCCCCTCCCCCACAAGGCAACCGCCGATACGCACCCCGGCGCGGATACACGCACCGGGCAACAGGACCGACTGCGCCACCTGCGCCCCTGCCTCGACCGTGGCACCGGGAAAGAGCACGGCCTGCTCTACCTCCCCTTCCACGGTGCAACCTGCGGCGAGCCAGCTCTGCCGCACCGATGCACCGGCGCCGATCCAATGCGGGGCATGGGACATATCATTCCCCCGCAGGGGCAGGCCGGGGGGCGGAAACGGGCATGCGCCCGCCAGCAGATCCATATGTGCTGTAAAAAAGTCCTCCGCGGTCGCGATACGGCGAAAATACCCCCTATGGCGATATACCGACACGCAAGCCCCCTGAAAGAGCAACGGCAACAGAAGATGCGCAAGGGACCCGGCCGGTGGCAGGGGGCGTGACCGGTATTCACACAGAAGGCGATACAGCACATCCGCGCGAAAGAGAAAGGCCCCCGCCGTCTCCCACGCGCCTGGTGCTGGGGCGGCCCCGACGCGCAGGAGCCGCTCTCCTTCCCCGCTCAGCAGGGCCGTACCACCGGTGCCCTGCCCGCCGACATGCCGCACCGCCGCCACCGTACAGGCCGCATGCGTGCGGCGGTGCTGTGCCAGCATGGCGCACAGGTCTATCTGGCACAGCCGATCCCCCCAGAGGACAAAGACATGCGCAGGCGCCGTCTGCTCCAGGAAGTGCAGATTCTGGCGCAGGGCGTCCAGGGCGCCGTGATACCAAACGGCACCGGCATCGGTCTGGCAGGGTGGCAGGAACTGTATGCCACGGCCTCCCCCTGCCATTTTCCAGACGGCGCCATTGCCCACATAAGTAAGGAGCGCATGGGGGCAATACTGCACCAGCATGCCCACGCTATCCACCCCCGCGTGCATTAGGGAAGAGAGCGCCAGATCGACCAGCCGATAGTGCCCCAGGCAGGGGAGATAGGCCCGCGGCACGGTGGCCCCCCAAGCGCCAAAGCCTTCTGCCGGCTCATGGCACAGCAACAGGGCGGCGGTATCATCCTGCATCATATGGCATCCCCTCCTCCCCCTGCACCACGATGGTGACGGCCTCTGTATGCCGGGCAAGGAGCAGACCGGTGCAAGGCGGCAGGGGCACTACAACGGTCGGGTGGCCTCCTGCATCCGGTACAGAACGCAGGGCGGCGGGGTACGTCCGGCCGCCGCAGGGGCCGGAATAAAATACCACGTCCCACACGCCTGCTTCTTCTACGGGCAAAGTCACCTCTGCCCCTGTATCCCCTGCATTGCATACGCACCACACCGGCGCTTCTCCTGCGCACTGGCACAGCAGGGCTATGCACCCTTCTGCGGTGACGGGAAGCGCGGTACGACTGCCATCTTGTCGCCAAAAGACCGGGTGGGAAAGATACAAGCGCTGGAGCGCCACCATGTATTCCCGCAGGGCCAGCTGCCCCGGCTCTGCAAAGGCGGAAGGCAGCCACGGGGCGCCATCTCCCCCACTATCCTCCAGCCCCCATTCCTGCCCCATGCGGCAGGCTTTCTTCCCCGGTGCCAGCATCCATAAGAGCCACGCCACCCGCCGCACAGCAAAGGGGTACGGCTCACGCGCCTGCCCCGGCAGGGAAAGCGAGGCGCCTGCGGGGCAAAGGCATATCTCTGTCTCCCGGCATGCAGGCAGGCCCCGCGCGGGTGCCCACGCCCCATCCGCTGTGTGCCAGGCCAGATGGAACCCCAGGCCACCTTCCAGAAGTGATGTGGCGGTCAAGGGGTGCGCGCCGCCCTCCTGCGCGATGCGCAGGGCATCCGGGCATGCGCGCGCAAGCGCCTCCTGCAACAGGCGCAGGAACGCACGCCGCTCTCCTTCTCCCGCACCGGGCATCCCCTGCGTGATGCACAGGCCGTCCAGGTGGAATTCCCGCATCCAATACAGGGCCGATGCGATGGCGTAGGCCTGTGTCTCCTCCACGGTCCACCCCAGGTCACCGGCAAAGTGGCATGCCGGCGGTGCCCAGGCCAGCAGGACACCGATGCCCGCCCCGTGGAGGCGGTCCACGAACCGGCACAGTTCCCGCGCGCCCCCTGGGCGCCTGTCCGGGGCAAAGGCACCGGCCGCGACCCCCTGGGGGAGTTGCACATGGGTATACCCCATATAGCGCATATAGCGGATCAACCAGTCACCGATCGCCTGCCAGGTGATATCTGCCCCCGCCACCGAGCGCAGGGACGCGACAGGGGGGAGGACATACAGGCAAAGCGGCCCTGCGGCACAACACTGCCCGCGCCGCTCCATCCACTCGGCATCCTGAAAGCACCAGGGTGCCTCCCCACTGACTTCCGCCGCGCCGCCCTCCTGTGCCATGGCGAAGGCATAGGGGTCGCAAAGTTCCACCTTTTCCCCGGCGCGGCAAAGGGAAAAGGCGTAGCGCCAGTGTTGGGGTGCGGTGGCAGTTTCTACTGCCCCCGTAAAGAGGCCCTGTGCCCCCTGCAGGGGCACCTCCTCCCACTCCCCTGCGCGAAAGAGGCGCAAGGCCGCGCTCTCTGCCCCGGGGGCATACAGGCGAAACGTATAGCGCCAGCCGCCCTCCTGTCGCGCCCCGTGGCCCCCCAAATACCTATCGCTGTGACAATGTGTCCCCTGCCGGAACAGATATGTAAAGCAGGCAGGATCTGTTTCCCTCTGTGGCATATCTTCCACTTCCTCCCCTTCCCTGAGGCATACTTTGCCTCTGTGGCACCATTATAGCAAGTGCGCCGTGTAGAAACGGCGCACATTTTGCGGGCAGAAGATCTTTTGCCCCGGGCAGGGCCCTTGACAAGTGGCGGGAAATATGCTACAATGGCGGTATCCTATTGCCGGATCAAAGGAGCCTGAATATGAAAAAATGGCTATGCACTACCCTGGCGCTATGCCTGATACTGATCCCCCTGTTCCCGCCCACGGTGTGTATGGCCGATGATACCCACACAGTGAACGGGACGGACTGGACACAGGTCGCCTCCCCCGCCGAGGCCACCGTGGTCGGGTGGTCCCTGCGCCTGACATCAGACTTTGCGCTACTGTTCTACATCCACGCGCCGAAAAACTGTTACAGCGCCGGTGTCACGGTCAACGAAGAACGCATTGGCGCCACCTATGATAAAGACAGCGGCCTGTGGGTCGCCGCCTATCGCCACATCTCGCCCGAGCGCCTGACGGCGCGCTGCGTGGCCGCCCCCTACTACGGCGGGCGCAACGGCGTGCTGACGGAGAGTGACGCTATCACTTTCAGCGTGGCTGACTATGCCGAGTATCTGCTGAAGCGCCCGGACACAGATCCTTCCCTGCGCGCCTTGCTGATCTCCCTGCTCAATTACGGTGCCGCCGCACAGCGCTTTCTCTCCTATTATGTAAACGACCCGGCAGACCGCAGTCTGACCGCCGCGGAGCGGCAACCGGATACCAGCCGTGTATTCCCCACGGAATTGATCTACGGCCCGGAAAGTGAGGAGATCGGAAAGATCGCCTCAGTGACAGCGGCCACGCTGGTCATTGGCCGCACAGTCGGTTTCAAGATATACGTAGATATCGCGGGGCAGGAAGACCTGCGCATCAATGGCGGTGCCGGTATTGACGCCTACCGCGACCAGCTGACCCCTTCCGAGGAGGCGGGCATGCTGGCACAGCACCTGTATATCGAGGTGTCCGACACACCGGATTTTCAAAATGCCAAGCGCTATCCGCTGAAAAAGTGCCAGGGCGCCACAGACGCCTCCTCCACCAGTGATGCCGGTTTGAAGATGGGCTACTATGCCCTGACAGACGGCCTGTATGGTGAAGAACTGGGCACCACGTTCTACATCCGGCTGGTGCGCCAGTCTCTGGGCGTTACCGCCCCGGAACTGTCCTCCGGCTATATGCAATACAGTGTAGACCTGTATGCCGGGCGCATGCTGCAGCAGTTGCAGGCGCAGGAGGACAAAAATGGCATGCAGACCACCGGTGAGCGGCGCACAGAGGCCCTGCTCCGCGCCCTGGTCGCTTACGGTGACGCGGTCACGGCGTATAAAGCGCATCTTGCCTCCCTTTCTTAAAAAAGCAAAAAAACCCGCCCTGTGGCAAGGCCACAGGGCGGGTTTTTTCTGTAAAGGGGCAAATATTACAGCCCCAGGCAAGCGGCACCGATGATGCCGGCATCGTTCCCCAATTCTGCAATGCGCAACACAGGGGAGTCTACCACGCCGCCGCCATATGCCTCCCCGTATACCAGGGGGCGGAGCGGCTCCAGCAGATTTTCCTTTTCGTTAGACACGCCGCCACCCAGCACGATGGTCTCCGGCTGGAAGATGTTGATCAGGGTCGCGAGGCCCGATGCCAGATAGGAGAGATATTCCTCCACCACGGCGCGGGCGGGGGCGTCCCCTTCCCGCATCGCCTCAAAGGCGGTGCGCCCGCTGACCTTGCCCTCGCGCTCTGCCTCGGCATGCATCAAACTGTCCGGGCATGCCTCCATCTTCTCCCGCGTCATGCGGATCAGGGCGGTGGCAGAGCTGTATGCCTCCCAACAGCCGCGGCGGCCACAGGAGCAGGGATAGCCATCCTTCTGGATGACGATGTGGCCCAGTTCCCCGGCGGCGCAGTTGGAGCCATATACACCTTGCCGTTTATGATGATACCGCCACCCACGCCGGTACCCAACGTGACCATGATGGAATTGACGGCACCACGGGCGGCGCCCGCCTTTGCCTCACCCAGTGCGGCAGCATTGGCGTCATTTTCCAGATACACTGTCTGCACCGGGATGCGCGCAGAGAGCAGTTTGGCCAGGGGGAAATGGTGGAAGCCGATGTTGTTCGCATACACCACTTCACCCGTTGCGCGGTTCACGATGCCGGGCGATGCCACGCCCACATAGGAGATCTCCTCCCACGGGATCCCTGCCTCTTCCCGCAGGGTAGCGATCAGGGCCGCCATGGCCTCCACGATCGCCTCCGGCTCCTGCGGGGTCGGGGTACTTCCCTTCCGGATCAGGTGATATGCCTCATCCATAATACCGATGGCAATGTTCGTGCCACCCAGATCTACGCCGATAAAATACATACGGTCAACCTCCGTTTTTTTCACTTCATACCTATTATACCGATTTCCTTTCTACTTGTCAATCGGCTGAGAAGAAAATTTCACTTTTTAT
>CAYXDB010000080.1:0-8431 GCA_964463735.1 uncultured Ruminococcus sp.
CCCTGCCCGTCTCGGTGGCCTTTATGGTCTACGACCTGCACATAGGCTCCTATATAGGGGTAGCAATACATAACAAACGGTGCAAAAAGGCGGTGAGAGAACGTGAATATCGCGGCACAACTCTTTGGCCTGGGGGCGATGATCTCCCTGTTCTGCATATACCAGCAGAAGAGCCGCGGGGGGATCCTTGCGGCAAAATTCTCAGCCGATGTCTTCTGGGTGGCGCATTATGCGTGCCTTGGCGGCACGGCGGGCATGATCCCCAATGCCGTGGGCATCTTGCGGGAGGCGATCTTCTTTTTCCGCCGCCGGAAGAAATGGGCCAGTCTGGTCGTGTGGCCGATCCTGTTCATTCTGCTGAATTGGGCACTGGGCTTCCGCACCTTCCAGTCGGCCTTTGACATATTGCCCATCGCGGCCTCTACCTGTGTCACGATCTCGCTGTGGATCGACCACCCCCGCCTGACCAAGATCATCTCCCTGCCCGTCTCGGTGGCCTTTATGGTCTACGACCTGCACATAGGCTCCTATATGGGCATGGTGAATGAGTCAATCGCTATCCTCTCTATCCTGTTATCACTTTTGAAAGGAAAACGCAAAGCATGAAAGAACAGATCTTTTCCCCCGATGTCGTGACCGATAAAGAACTGGTCATTACCGGCGGTGCGCCGATCGCACAGGTGGCCCATACGTTCCGGGCAGATGTGGGGCAAGAGGCCCGAAAGAAAGGGGAGGCCTTCGCCGCAGAGATCGAAGACGGGTTCGTCGCCGATTTTGAACGGCCGGGCGACAAGATGGCGCATGTCTCCACCTTCGTGGTGGTGGATGGCACGGTCTATATGACCTATTATGCCAACACCCGGGAGCCGGAGGAAGACCCGAAGAACCAGACGGCCCGCCTCGCCTATGCCCCCATGGGCGACAAGGAGCGCATGACCTATATCGATCTGCAGACCACCGGGGATACGGTAGGGGGCAAGACCATCGATATGGTATACGATACGATCCTGATGCAGAAGGACGAAGATACGCTCTACGTGATGTGGACGGCACGCACGGAGGATAATTATTACCGCTTTTATTGCCCCTTTACGTTGTCCAGTAAGACGCTGGGGGAGATCGGTGTCAATCGCTTCCGCGTGGGGGACGTGACGAACGATTTCTCCACCAGCGGCATCCGCGCCGCACTGGCCGCGGGCGGCATCCCGTGCAAGAAGATGTATTCCGATATCGGCATCATGCAAAAGATGTCCTCCCGCATGGAGAACGGCCAGCGCTATTATTATACCGGCACATACAGCGGGGACTTTACCTGCGTGATCCGGAGCACGGATCTCATCACATGGGAATATGTCTCACAGCCCGATTTTATCAACGATTCCCGTTGGGAGAACGCCACCTATGTGCTGGGCGATAAGGTCTATTATTTCGTCCGCCAGCAGGATAGCAACCGGTGCGGCTTCCTGACGGCCTATGACCTGACGCAGGGGAAGTGGGAGACCCCGGTGGAAGTGGAGGACTGCCAGTCGCGCGGGGACTTTATCTTCTATCAGGGCGGGCTGTATCTCGTGCATGCCCCGATCGATCGGGAGCATATCGGCATACTCGCCATCGATCAGCAGGACCTTTCCCAGAGCCATGTGGTCCTGCAGGCCCATATGCACACCAGTTGCTTTTACCCGTTCGTGCAATACTATGCCGATGGGGAATTGGCCATGTCCTACACCGTGGCCCGCAAGCATATCCGCTTAGCAAGATTTACCCTGAGCCGGTATCTCTGATGCCCTGGAGCAGGGGGCTGTCGCATCAGCCAACTGCAAGCCGGGGCGCATCAGGCTCCTAACTGTAGGGACGCCTGTCCCTACAGTTTAGGAATCTATGCACCTCTGCTTTTCTACTGCCCCCCTCCGAGCGCAAAACAGGCCTCCCTCCGGAGTAGAAAGGGCACAAAAAACAGGCCTCCCTCCCGGAGGAAGGCCACGAGGGCGCCCTGTGTGACCATAACAAAAAGATCAAGGCCATTTTTGTGGTGACCTTGATCTTTTTTCATACCGTCTTGTTTCAAAAAGTGCTATTTGTGACGGCCCCCTTTTGCCATGTTCAGGTGGCAGGGGAGGCAGCCGTAGGGAAGGAGACCGGGATGTCGCAGAGAATGCGGTCTACCTCCTCCGTCCGGCAGAGGAAGAACGTACAGCGCTGTCCCAGTTTGGAGGAATCGCAGAGCATGATGCGCTCCCGGGCACAGCGTAGCATGATGCGCCGGAGGCGCACGCCCTCCTCCATAACGTCGGAGACGATGCCATCGTCAGAGAGGGCCCGCGCCGAGAAAAAGAACTGGTCCGCCCAGATGCCTTGCAGGAACCGCTCAGCTGCTTCTCCCATCAGGGCATTGTTCTGCCGCACCAGCCGCCCGCCCGTGGCATAGACCACTGTGTTCTGGTCCTCCCATTCCTCGCTCAGCAGTTGCAGATTGTTGGTGATGATCTTGAGATTGGGGATGCGGTGGAGATAGCGTGCCATGTGGCAGACGGTAGAGGACTCATCCAGCAGGATCGTAGAGCCGGGCTGTACCAGCGCGGCCGCCTCGCGCGCGATGCGGTCCTTTTCCGTGACGTTGGCCGACTCGCGCAGGGCCATGGGCACGGGGTCATTGTGGTGTTCTGCCACCACCACGCCGCCATAGATCTTTTCCAGTAGCCCCTGCTTTTGCAACATCTCGATATCCCGCCGCACTGAGGAGGGGCTCGCATACAGCAGGTGGGACAGTTCCTCCACCGTGGAGAAGTGCTTCTGTTGCATGATCTTCATCAATTCCTGTTGCCGCTCATATCGGATCATCTCTCGTCCTCCGTGAAAAAGTTTGACGATCTGCCAATTTCCGCACCACCCCTTGCATTATCGGAATTATGCGGTATAATTGAGTATATCACAGTGAAAGACTTTTTTCAATCTTTTTCACAAATATTCAGGGGAGTTTGGAGCATGAGCGGATTCGATATCTTTGTGCAGGCAGTTGGTGTGATCGGGATCTTGATGAGCATTTTGTCTTTTCAATGCAGGCGGCACAGCGCTATTTTGACCTTTAAGACGCTGAATGAGGTGTTCTTTGCGATCCAATATGCCCTGCTCGGCGCCTATTCCGGCCTGGCTATGAATATCGTGGGGTGCGTGCGGAACGTGACCTTTGCCGGTATGGTCAAGCGCGGGAAGTCAACGGTGTTGGGCCAGGTGATCTTTTCTGCCCTGTTTTTGGTCTTTACCGCCTTCACCTGGGCGGGCTGGAAGAGCGTGCTGACAGGGGTCGCCAAGGTGCTGTCCACCGTGGCCTACGGTACATCGAACACACGCGTCATGCGCGTGATCATTTTGTGCACCAGTGTCTGCTGGCTGACCTACAATGCCATGGTCTTATCGTACGCCGGCGTGATCAATGAGGGGCTCACCATCGTCTCGGTGCTCGTGGGCATCTTTCGCTTCGATATATGGGAGCGGCACCACGCCAAAGCAGAGGCAATGGCCGACGTGGAGGATTGATGAGGAAGAAGAAGACCCGGGCGCACCGCTAGCGGTGCGCCCGGGTCTTCTTGCGTATGGAAAAACGTGTCGCGCAGACCGCAGAGGCTACCCGTGTGGTCTGAAGGGGGGAAGCAAGCCTGCCTGCCGGGTCTTTTCCACCACGCAGTCAGCGTGGCGGAGCAGGAGCACCAGATCGCACAGGGTCATGCAGGAGAGCAGGAGGTCGGTCATCTGCCAGACCGGCTGGGGCAGGACGACCGCCCCCACCGTCAGAGATAGCGAAAACAGCATGGCAAAGTGGCGCCGCGGCGCCGGGCGATCGGTAAAATAGCACAGGCTTCCTTCCCCATACAGCGCCCCGCACAGGATGGTGGCATAGGCAAACAGGCATAGGCATAGGGAAAAGAGCCCGCCCGCCCCTTCTCCGAGCGGCCGGGTAAAACTGATGCGCACAAGATAGGCGGCACCGCCCCCCGCCGGGAGGTCCGGGCATATGCATAAAATGACCAGCGCCGTGACCGTGCACAGGACGATGGTGTCCGCAAACACTTCAAACACGCCCCACAGCCCCTGTCGCGCCGGGATCCTCTCCGCCGAGGTGGCGTGGGCCATTGGTGCAGTACCGCACCCGCCTTCGTTTGACATCAGCCCCCGCGCCGCCCCCACCCGCAGGGCGCGGCTGGTCAGCAGGCCACCCCCACCCGCCAGCGCCGGGCGAAGCGCAAAGGCCTCTGCTACGATCCGGCGCAGGAGGGCGGGGATCGTAGACAGGCGCGGGAGCAGGATCGCCCCCGCCATCCCCAGATACAGCACGCACATGGCGGGCACCAGCCGCGCCGTAAGGCCAAGGATCCGTTCCCGCCCGCCAAGGAGGATGGGCAGGGTGAGGGCAAAGAGCAGGAGCCCGCACAGCAGTGGGGGCGTGCCGCAACTATCTTCCAGGCAGGTGGCCATGGCGTTGGCCTGCACCACCCCGCCGACCAGCAGGGCATATCCCAGGCAGAGCAGGGCGAACAGGGCGCCCCATCCGGGGTGCCCTGTCTGGCGCAGGGTGAGGGCCGTGCCCCCTTGCCATCCGCCCCGCCCGTCCGCCTGGCGATAGACCATGGCCAGGACGATCTCCGCATATTTCAAGAGCATGCCGGCGGCCGCGCATACCCACATCCAGAAGATCGCCCCCGCACCGCCATTCAGGAGCGCCAGTGCCACTCCCGTGATGTTGCCAACTCCCATCGTCCCGGCCATCGCGGCGCAGGCGGCGCGGAAAGGGGAGGGGAGGGTGCTGCTTTTTTCTTTTTCGCCACCCGTGTGTCGTGAACGGGCACTTTGGGGCTCTTTTTCACGGGGGGAGAACAGCAGGCGGCAGGCCCGCACCGGGTGCAGGAATGGGAAGGCACGCAAGCGCACCGCAAAGAACGCCCCGGCCAATAACAGCAACAGTGGCGTGACCGATGCCATAAGATCTGGCAGATAAGAGATGGCAGACATACAGGAAAAGCGCCCCCTTTCCCCTTATGCTTATGCGGGGCAGGAGGCGCTTATACCTGAGGACAGGCGCTCAGGGCAGGGCGTCTTGCGGGGGGAGAAAGAGCGGCATGTCGTCTTCTCCGTTCAGGGGCGGGAGTGGCTCTGCCTCTTCGGCGCGGGAGAGCAACTCCGGCTCGAATTTCTCATACACCTTCATCAGCAGGTAATCCAGATTGATGCGATTGGTAAGGAAACTGACCAGTCCCCGCGTCTTGGGTGCCGAGACCGGTAAGGTGCGCAACAGGCTGTCCACGATCTCGCGCCCCGGCATCTCCCGCAGGCAGACCCGCACGCTCTCGTCATCAAAGAAGATCTTGATGCGCCGGGTGTGTGACAACTCCGGGAAGGCCATATCCAGTTTCAGCAGGCGGCGGCCGTCTTCGTCCACGGCAAAGCCGGCACGCAATGCCACGCGGAACATCTCGCCCTTTACGGTCAGAGTGGCCGGCAGGTATTCATAGAACCCGGCCTCCAGCCGGTATACCGCCCCCGTCCCTTCGTCAAAGGTCACATAGAAATGTTCCCCCTCGCGGGCAAACGAGATGGCGCGCAGGCCGGATGTATGATTGTTCTGCATCAGGCGGGTGAAGACTGGCAGGATGCCGGTGTTGCTCTCCGGCAGGGGGACGCGCCGCCCGGCCAGCTTGTCACACAGCGCGGGGAGCGGCTGTAAGGAGCGCCGCCGCAGGCGCCGCCACAGCCTCTGCCACCGCCCCAGGGGCGGCATAGGGGGGATCCAGGCACGGCTGGCAAAGAAATGCGCCTGTGCCTCCCGCAGGTGCGCGGTGCCACTGCGCTGGGGCGGCAGGGCCGCGGGGGCGCGATGCAGGGAGGGGCCCAGATGGGTCTGGATGAGGGAGAGCATGGTGCTCTTCTGGAAGAATTCCGTGTTCCCCGCATTGGTCACGACCACGATGCGGTTCTGCGGGCAGACCCACACGTTTTGCCCCAGCATGCCGTTGTAGAGAAAAGAACTGCCGTCCCGGGCACACCACATCTGGAAGGCGTAATCATAGGCCCCCGCGCTGGTGGGGGTCCCCGCCTGGCAGGAGGTCGCCATAGTGACCCACGCTTCGCTCAGGATGCGTTGCTCGCCAAATCGGCCACCGTCCAGCAACAGTTGCCCCAACTTGGCCATGTCTTCTTGCGCGATGTAGAGGCCCCAGCCCCCTTTCTCTGTCCCGCGGGGACAGGTCTCCCACAGGAGGTCGTGTATGCCCAGCGGTTCCAGCAGGCGCGGGCGCAGATAGTCCACCAGCCCCTCGCCGGTCACGGCGCGGACGATGGCCGCCAGTATATAGGTGTTCATGCTGTTGTAGGCAAATTCCTCGCCCGGCTTTGCCTTCACGTCCGCAGAGAAGAATGCACGCACCCAGTCCGTCTCCGTGGCGGCCCCCGTCTCCCCGAAGGAAACACTGCTGGTCATGGTCAGCAGGTGGCGCACGGTGACCGCCTTCATCCGCAGGCCCATGCGTCCGGGCAGGGCGGAGGCAGGGAAATAGCGATAGGCCGGCACGTCTAAAGAGATCTTGCCGGCATCCCATAAAAGGCCGATGGCCATACCCGTCAGCGTCTTGCACATAGAATGCGTCTGGTGGGGGATGCGCCGGTCATAGGGCGGGGCAGAGGCCTCGCAGATCACCGCACCGTCGCACAGGATCGTCAGACTGTGCAGGCATACGCGGCTGCTGTGCTCCAGGTCCTCCAGCAGGGCCGCCAGCGTGGCAGAGGGGATGCCCTTTTCCTCCGGCGTGCAACGGGGGAAAAAGTTCTCGGCCGGTGGCGGCAGGCAGGTCTTGGAGGGGGTATAGGGAATGCGCTCGACCTGGCATTTCCCCCGTACAAAAAAGTCATACAGGAGATCCAGCGCCTTTTTCTGTTGTAGAATATCCATGCTCTTCCTCCGCGGGTCTTAATAGGCGCTGATGGGCAGATCAGCGTTGTCCTCTCCTGCTTCTACCTTCTGGATGGTCACATAATAACTGTTGCCGGGGGCGATCTCCACCTCTACCCGCTCTCCCGCACGCCGCCCCATCAGGGCACGCCCCATGGGGGACTCCTTGCTGATGAAGCCGTGGATGGCGTCCTGCCGCAGGCTGGTGACCAGTTGGATGCGCTTCACCGCCCCGGTGCGCTCGTTCAAAAATTCCACGATGTCGAACAGGCCGATGCCGTCTGCGGTACTGCGCGGCTTGACGACCCGGGCGTTCAGGAGCAGGTTGTCTAAGTATCGGATGCGGCTCTCGTTGCGATTGCGCTCCCGCTTTGCCTGGCGATATTCATCGTTCTCACTCAGGTCGCCGTATTCGCGCGTGCGCTTGACCTCTTCATGCAGTTGCGGGCGCAGGACATATTTGCGGTGCTCCAGTTCCTCCTGGATCTTCTTGACGTCTACTTCGGTGATCTCTTCACGCATGGCGCTCTCCCCCTTTTTGGAACATTTGAAAATGTGTATGAAAAAGTATAGCACACCCGCTCCCAAAATGCAAGAAAAACTCGCTTGACAAACCGTTAATTTTCGTTTACAATAAAAGAAAAAAGGGGAGGGCCCGTATGACAGAAGAAGAGGTCCTGCACGCGCGCTTCTGCGAACTGGCAGAAGAATGCTATACGCGCGGCCATTACACCTATAGCGATTTTCTTGGCCTGGCGGAAGGAGATGTGCTGCATCGCGCCGCCCGCGCATTCCCGCACGTGCCGTATACGCTCTTCGGCGGGACGGAAGGGTGTGAGCGCGTGATGGCACGCTTTGGCGAGGAAGAGATGCTGGGCTACGCACCGGGGGATTTTCCCATCGCCTGCCTGCGGATCCGGCCGGTCGCGCCGCGCTTTGCCGAGGCGCTCTCTCATCGGGACTACCTGGGCGCTGTATTGCACCTGGGGGTGCGGCGTGCCTGCGTGGGGGATATCGTGCAGGACGGGCAGGATGCCTATCTCTTTTGCACGGCCCCCATGGCCCCCTTCCTGGCGGAACAGCTTACCCGCGTGCGGCATACCGATGTCACCGTCGCACCGGCACCGCCCCCGCCGCACGCCGCCGTGCGGCGGGAGACTGAGACCGTCCAGATCGCCTCTCCGCGGCTGGATGCCCTGCTCGCCCGTGTGTTCTCCCTTTCCCGGGCGGAGGCGGGGGAACTGGTCGGCGGGCGCACGGCCTTTGTCAATGGGCGGCTGTGTGAGGACGGGAGCCATCTGTGCCAGGTGGGGGACATCATCAGCCTGCGGGGATACGGCCGGTTCGTTATCGCGGGGGAACAGGGGCTGTCCCACAAGGGGAAACTCTGTTGGCAGATCGAACGCTACCTCTGATAGCCCTTTAGCAAAGGATTTTGCAAAAAAACGGACTTTTTTAGCAAACGCTCTTGACAAACGCAAAATCTTTTGCTAT
>CAYXDB010000081.1:0-8258 GCA_964463735.1 uncultured Ruminococcus sp.
TTTTTGCAAAAAAACACAGTCCGGCAAAAAACGTAGTTTAGCGGGCCCGTGGCGCAAGATCGCCCGGGGAAAGGAGAGAGCGTCTCCTTTCCCCGGGCGATCGGTGATCGGTGGCCTCAGGGCCGATAGGTGGCAAAAAATCCTTCCAGCGCGGCGCGGGTGAGCGGGATGCGGCCGGAGATCAATTCATCATTGCCGCCGCCGCGTGCCCCGTATGCCTCCCGAAGGTGCGTGGCCAGCGTGCGCAGGGGGCAGTGCCGGGACGCGATGGTAAAACGGTATCCCTCCCGGTCATCCCCGGCGAACACAGCGCACACGCCGTGTGCGATCTGCGCCCCGGAGAGCGCCAGGCGCCGCAGGGTGCCGTCATCCTCGATCAGCGGCTCAAAATGGCAGATATGCCCCGCCCCGTTTGTCGTGAAAGCGGCAAGCCGCGCTTCAGCCAGTGCGCGCAGCAGGGCCCCATTGCGCTCTTTTTCTGCGGCGAGGGAGGCAAGCAGGCGTTCCACACCCGCGGCGCAGGCGTCTTGCTCCACCGCGCAGAGGCGGGAGACGGCCGCCGTCTCCCGCAGGCGCATGCGGTGATCCTGCAGGGCGCGTGCCCCGCATGCCAGCGTCAGGCGCATGCCGCCTTTGTAGTGCATAGCGGCAAGGATCTTTAATTGCCCCACCTCTCCGGTGCGGCGGACGTGCGGGGCGCAACAGGCACAGCAGTCGTAGCCCGGGATGGTCACGATGCGGACGGCGCCCTCCAGCGCCTTCTTGGAGCGGTAGGAGAGGGTGGCCAGTTCCGCGGCGGAGGGGTACCGGATCTCTACCGGCAGGTCGGCATAGATGGCCGCGTTGGCCTCCTGTTCCAGGTGGGCGAGTTCTGCGTCGGTCAGCGTACCGCTGAGATCGACCGTCATCTCCCGGTCCCCCAGGTGGAACCCCACGTTCTCCTGACCGTAGCAGGTGTGCGCCAGACCGGAGAAGATGTGCTCTCCTGTATGATTCTGCATACGGTCAAACCGCACGTCCCACGCTACGCAGGCCTGTATCGGTGCCCCGGGGGGCAGGGGCCGGTCGGATAGATGCCAGACGATGCCCTCTTCTTCCCACGTGTGGCGGATCTGGCAGGCTACGCCCCTGCTTTCATCGGTCAGCTGGCCGCAGTCGCCCGCCTGGCCGCCGCCTTCCGGGAAAAAGACGGTGCGGTCCAGCTGGATCGCGTATTCGTCGCCCTTTTGGCGGCAGGCAAGGACCGTAGCCGGGCAGGCACGGCAGTAGGCATCGGCTTCATACACTTTTTCCGTCATGGTCTTCTCCTTTGCTCAACAGATGGTCACAGCGCCGCAGAGCGGCAGACCGCCTTCATCTCACAATATTGGCAGATGTGCTGGCGGTCTTTGTCACGCAGGGGGCGGGCGTCTGCCCGCCCGGAAAGGATCCCCTCGCCCATGGCGCAGACGGTGTTTGCCAGCGTGGTGGAGAGCGTCTCCATCTCTTCCAGCGTGGATAGGCGCTCGGCCGACCGTTTGTCGGCCTGCCCGTCCTTGCGGTAGGTCACGGGGATAAAGCGCCCCTTTAATTCCTGATCCATGGCACGCAGGACCCGTTCTTCCTGTAACAGCAATCCACTGCGGTAGATCGAGCGGTGGGCGTCTTGCAGGATCTGTGCGGGGTCGGTCGGACGGTCATAGGCTTTGCCGGTCGGCTGTACCCCGGTGTACAGGGCCCCCGCCGGGTAGATGGTGCCGTCCGGCCGCCCCGTGACGCGGGTGCGGAAGGCGGGATTGCCGGTGCGCCAGAGGGAGAACAGATACACCAGCAACTGGGTGTGCAGTCCGCGGGCGATCTCCCGGCGGGAGAAGCGCCGCACGCCGGATTTGTAATCGATCACGCGGATATACGCCTCCCCTTCCTGCGGGCGCCAGACGTCCACGCGGTCTACCCGCCCATGCAGGCGCAGACGCGTCCCGTCTGCCAGGACCAGCGGGATCGTACCCGGGGCATCGGGGGCATTTGATGTCATGTCCAACTCAAAGAACAGGGGGGAGAAGGCGCTCTGCGCCAGTTCTTCATACAGTTCATCGGCGGTCAGCGTGGCGGCACGCTGTAATTGGTGCAATACATGATCTAAGCGCGGTGTGCGCTGTGCCCCGTCCGGCGCGACCTCCTGCATATAGCGCTCGCACAGCGCCGCGACGCGGGCAGGGAGCGCCTCCCGCTTCAGATCGCACAGGTGTTCTCCTTCTTCTTCTAAAGAAGCGAAGAGCCGTTCCAGCACCGTGTGCAACAGATTGCCGATATCGGCGTGGTCAAACTGGATGGGGGCATCATCCTCCAACCCCAGCACATAGCGGCAGAAGTAGGAGAACGGGCATTTGGCGTAACTGTCCATGCGGGACTGCGTCAGATCCAGTTGCCCGGGATACAGGCGCTGCATCGTGGCAGGGGAAAGGCGGCAGACGTCCTCCGCCAGCGGCATGCCCACCGTGCGACACAGGGTCGCATATTGGGGGTCGGTCAGGAAGCAGGCAGAGAGCGCCGCCCCCTCCGGTGTTCCTTCCAGCAGGCCCAGATACGTGGCCGCCGTCCCGCGCCGCCAGAGGAGGGAGAGCGGGGGCTGTGCGGCCAGGTGTTCGGCCGGGTGGCCCAGCAGGGCCAGCAGACGCCCGACCGGTTCGGCCGGGCGCAGGGGCGCCCCTGCGGTACTGGCCTCGGCATACAGCACCGTCACGCTCTCCTGCGCGCAGGAAAAGGCACGGGCAAAGCAGAACTGCTCCCGCGCCGCCCGCAACAGCAGGTCCGGCTCCACCGGCAGCCCGAGTTCCGCCAGGATATGGCGGTCTGCCTCGCTGAACAGGTCACCTTCTGCCACCGGGGCGGGGAACTCCCCTTCATTGACCCCCAGCAGATAGATATGTTTTGCCTGCCCCAGGCGCAAGAGCCCGGCGGAGCCAACCGTTACCTCATCTATGGCCGTGGGGATGCGGGACAGGGATACTTCTGAAAGAAAGAGGCGCAACAGATCGCAGAAGGCGGCGCCGTCCATCTCCACCCCCTCCATCGTATCGACCAGGCGGTCCAGTACGTCCAGCAGGACGCCATAAAGGCGGGAAAGTTCTTCTCCCTCTGCCTCGCGGCCGCCGTTCCGCGCCGCCACGGCCGCTTCTGCCAGCTTGTCTTCCAGCGACAGGGCAGACAGGAATGCATAGACCGTGCGGCAATGGGCGGTGACCGTGCGGTTCCCGCAGGCGTCCTGCAGGGGGGACAGCTGCTCTATCAGGCGCTCGCGCACCCGATTGGCACAGGCAAGGATCTCGGTAGCGCGGGGGGTGTATGTGGCAGTATAACCGTCCGGATTCATGTTCCAGGGGTGCGGGTCCGTCATACGCCGCCCGCTGATCTGCCAGCGGGTGACATAGGTCTCAAAGATGTCCAGCTCCTCCTGGCTCACACCGGCGTAGCCGCATTTGAGATAGGCGATCACATCTCCCGTCCGCCAGCCACCGGTGCATACCGCATAGGCAGATAAGATCACCTTGACGGCCGCATGGGTCGTGATGTCGGTGCGCTTGGCCATGAAGCAGGGGATGCCCGCCTCCTCCAGCGCGGTATCCAGGATGCCTGCATAGTTCTCTGCCGTGTGGCAGATGATGGCAATATCCCGGTAGCGCACCTCTTCCTCCATGACGCGACGGGCAATGTCGCAGGCGATGCCGGTCGCCGCCTCGTGCGGGCCCGCCGCGGCCAGCACGCGCAGCGGCGGGGTGGTCGTATCTGCCGTATCGCGGGGGGCGTGTGTCGTGAAAGTCGGATCCGCCGCCCCGGTGCACAACAGGCGGGACGCCTGACGGAGCAGGGGGTCGCTTTGCCGGCGGCTCTCTCCCAGATCGGTGCGGTGCAGGGGGGCGCCGCTCTCGGCGGCCAGTTGCACTAGGCACCCGTAGGTCTTGCGCGTCTCGGTGTAGCAGAGCGCCTCTTCCTGCCCGGCCGGCAGGTCCAGCGTGATCGTCAGGGGGAAGGTGCGTGCCAGGGCACGCAATACGCGGTATTCCGGCGCGGTATAACTGATGAAGCCGTCTATGTACAGATGGCTGTCGGAGGGGAGGACCGTGGGCCGTTCCAGCAGGATATCGGCCAGCCGCTCCAGATCATCGGTCGTGTCGCCATAGGTCTGGTGGAGCAATTGATGGAAGAAGGCAGAGAGCAGGGACAGGTCCTCCAGTTTCTGGCGCAGGTGGCTCTCCTGCGGCAATAGTCCCGCCGAGGCGGAGAGACGCCCGGGGGAGAGCGAGAGGGCCCGCAGTTCCTGCATGGCCGCCGCCATGCGCCGCACCTGCCCCATCTCCTGCCGTTGCCCCCCCTCGTGCAACAGGGGGCCAAGCTCCTGCATCGCCCGCCACATCAGGCAGGTGCGCGTCCCGGCATCGGCATAGCGGTAGGAAAGGCCGCCGACCTGCCGGAACACCGTGTTGGCCAGACGCGTAAAATTGCTGACCTCAAAGCACAGCGGGGCGGAGGGGGGCAACCGGCGGCTCATCTCCTGCTCACATGTGACGGTCTGTTGCTCCGGGACCAGGAGCCAGGCGTGGCGCCCGGCACGCACGTCTTCTTCTATGGCGTGCAAGAGCACCTGGCTCTTGCCACTGCCAAAGGAACCGGTGATCAGTTCTATCATACCGTTTCTCCTTCCGCCCAGCGCAGGGCATACCCCCGCCCCCGCAGGGAAAAGATGCGGCGCTTGCCATCCGCCTCCAATTTTTCGCGCAGGTGGTGGATGTAGACGGCCACGGCCCCCGCATCTCCCTTTTCCTGCCACAGCCGGGCGTAGAGCACCTGTTGCGGCACAGGCTCTCCCTGTGCGGCATGCAGGGCCTCCAGTAGGGCGTATTCCCGGACAGATAACGGGATAAAGCGCCCGCCAAGGTACAGACTGTGGCAGTCTGGCATCAGGCGGACGGCGGCAGGGGACAGCGCCTCCTGCGGGCACAGGAGCGGGCGCAGGGCGGAAAGGGAAAAGGGGCGGCGCAGTGCTATGTCGGTGCCCGCCCGCCCAAAGCGGATCGTGCGCCCGGTAGGGGCGGTATAGTGGGGAAAGCAGTCCGCATCGATGAGATAGAGGGCGGCCGCCGGGCAGGAGGCAGGGTCGTCTGCCAGCGTTACCGGGAGATCGGCGCTCTCCACCTCCAGGCGGATCGCCTGCGCCAGGTCGCGATCGGGCGTTACGATACACAGTGCACTGGATGCCATGCGTGCCTCCTTCTGCCGCATGCGCGGCGCTTTTTGCTTCATATAGATATTATACCGCGTGGGGCGGGAAAAGGCAAGTCCTTTTTTCCTTTTCCCGCCCCCGTCTGCCGGGGCAGGGTGGCAGGTAAAAGCGGGGCCGCCTCATCGAGGCGGCCCCGCGCGGTATTGCAGGATACGGGAGTCATTTTTCCCCCAGATAACGGGACAGGAATTCCCGCGTTTTTGGATCCTTTGGGCAGGTGAAGATCTCCTCCGGCGTGCCGGATTCACAGATCCGGCCGTCATCCATATAGACCACACGGGTCGAGACATCGCGGGCAAAAGCCATCTCATGGGTCACGACCAGCATGGTCATGCCCTCCCGTGCCAGCGCCTGCATGACCGAAAGCACCTCACCCACCATCTCCGGGTCCAGGGCAGAGGTCGGCTCGTCAAAGAGCAGGATCTCCGGTTCCATGGCCAGGGCACGTGCGATGGCCACCCGCTGTTTCTGCCCACCGGACAATTGCCGGGGCAGGGCGTGGATGTAGGGGGCCATGCCCACTTTTTCCAGATAGGTCAGGGCGCGTTCCTTCGCCTCATCCTTTGCGATGCGGCGCACTTGCGTCAGGCCCACGGTGCAGTTCTGCAACACGGTCATGTTGTTGAAGAGATTGAAGGACTGAAAGACCATCCCCACCTTTTCTCGGTACTCGTGCACGCGGATCTTGCGGTCGGTCACATCGACCCCGTGGTGCAGGATGTGCCCGGATGTGGGCGTCTCCAGCAGGTTGATGCACCGGAGCAGGGTAGACTTGCCGGAGCCGGAGGCACCGAGGATAGAGATCACGTCCCCCCGCTCTACGGTGAAGTCTACATCCTGGAGCACGACATGACTGCCAAACGCCTTGGACAGATGCTCTACTTGAATGATAACGTCTGCCATGTCAGTCCTCCTCCCTGTATTCTTTGCTTCTCTCCCGGAAAGCACCTTCTTTTTCGGGGTGTGTGTAGGTGCCCGCCGCCATCACCAGCTGATCCTGTTGCACCAGTTCATAATTGTCAGAACCGCTCATCTTCTTCTCGATCAGACGGAGCAGGAGGGAGGCAGTCAGGGTCAGGGTCAGATAACCGATCATTTCGATCGTGGCAGAAGGGAAGTAGAGATAGGTAGAACCGACCACAGACTTGTGGATATCAAAGAAATCCGAGAAGCCGATGATGCTCATGACCGAGGTGTCTTTGATGTTGATGATCAGATTGTTGCCGATCTGGGGCAGGATGTTGCGAAAGGTCTGGGGCAGGATCACACGGGTCATCGTCTGCCAGTGCGTCATGCCGATGGCCATCGCCCCTTCTGTCTGGCCGGGATCGATGGACAGGATGCCACCGCGGACAGACTCTGCCATATAGGCGCCGGTATTGATGGAGACGACTAAGAACGCGCACAACCGCACATCGTCAAACCGCAACTGATATTGTGTGAAATACGGTAGACCGTAGTAGATGACCACGGCCTGCAGGATCATGGGCGTGCCGCGAAAGACCTCGACATAGATACGGTTGATCACTCGGATACAGCGCAGCAATATCCGTTTGAAGAGCGGGTCGCGCGGCGTGCAGGGGATCGTGTTCAACACGCCGCACAGCAGGCCGATCAGACAGCCAACGGCCGTGCAGATCACGGCCAGCCAGACGGTGTTCCAGATGCCGCCCAGATAGGCACTGGCAAATCTGTCCCAGATAGCGGCAGTATCCTGCCAGAGTTGCTGAAAAATGTTCATCGGTGGCTCCTTTTATGAGAGGAAAAGGTCAGGCACCGATGGGCTGGATGGCGGTGGCCTGCTCCATCAGGGCATCAAAGTCGGAGGACGACATGGTGGAGAGCACCTTGTCCATGGCCTCCCGCAGTACCGTATTGCCGTGGCGGAGCGAGATGCCGATATTGATGTCTTCCTCCGATACGGTAAAGCCGTTTTCCCCGGAGAAGGACAGGATCTTCATATCCGGATAGGCGACCACGGCGCCCTGCGCGGTCGGCATATCGGTGCAGACGAATTCTACCGTCCCGGTCTCCAGGGCCAGCAACATGGCCGGGGCCGTGTCCTGGGCGGGCTGGATAGAGATGCCCGCGTTGCCGGACAGCTGGGGCAGGCAGGTGTCATACCAGATGGTGCCGCGCTGGGAAGTGCACCGGCCGGTCAACTGGCTGATGCTGGTGGCGCTGGCAAGAGAAGAATCCTGCTTGACCAGGCACACGATGCTGGCATACAGATACGGGCCGGCAAAATCGACCTGGGCGGCGCGCTCTGCCGTCATGGACTGGCCGGCGATCGCACAGTCGATCTCGCCACTCTGCACGGCGGGTACCAGAGAGTCCCAATCCAGTTTCTTGATCTCCAGTTCCCAGCCGTTGGCCTCGCACAGCCGCTTCGCCATCATGACATCATAGCCGTTGGCGTAGGAGCCGGGGACATTGGAGATCGGCACGGCGCCGTTGCTTTCGTCCGATTGCGTCCAGTTGTAGGGGGCGTAGGCGCATTCCATGCCTACGGTGAGGACCCCGTCTTCCACGCCACTGCCGGTCGCACCGGAGCAGGAAGAAAGGGGGGCCAGCGTGCCAAGGCACAGCAGGCATACGAGCAGGAACAGGGAACAAACTCTGCGGAAATTCATGATGTTTTCTCCTTTGTAATAAATTGCATCAAAAAAGCCTGTGTCCCGACAGATAGCGGTATCACAGGCTTGTTATATGCCAATGCAAAAACAATAGCAAAAAAACAGTCCCCATCATAGCGCTCCACAAGTCTTGCGACCCGTGACAGTCCCGTGCCTGTTCGACACGGCCCCAGCAGAGACCCGGCGGCAACCGGGAGCCCACTTCGGCAGAGATGCCTTTTTCCCGCAACCGCTTAGCCGGCGTTGCTACGGGATACTCTTCAGCCCTGCATCCTCTATCAGGTGTTGCTTTGAATTGTGCATAATTATAGCACACGCGGTGGCACTTGTCAACCCTTTTTTGAAATTTTTGTGAAATTTGT
>CAYXDB010000082.1:0-8180 GCA_964463735.1 uncultured Ruminococcus sp.
GAGTTGCACAGGATGACCTCATACCCCTCTTCTTTCAGGGCCAGGCAGGCCTGGGTGCCGGCATAGTCAAATTCCGCCGCCTGCCCGATCACGATGGGGCCGGAGCCGATGATCAGAATTTTTTTGATGTCTGTTCTTTTTGCCATAATAGTTTCCTCCATATCATCCTGTGGTTTATTGTGCTTCATATACGATGTGCCCGTCACAGACGGTGCCGATGCACCGGCCAAAGACATGCGCACCGGCAAAGGGGGTCGCGCGCCCGCGGGAGAGAAAGGTAGCGGGGTCTATGACCGTCTCCGCTTCCAGATCCCAGATGGTGCAGTCTATCCCCAGCGGGATGCCAAAGCGCGCCCGCGGGCGCCATGCCATGGCATCGATCAGGCGGGGAAGGGATAGCAGGCCCGTCCGGACCAGCCCGGTGTAGAGCAGGGGGAAGGCCGTTTCCAGCCCCACGATGCCAAAGGCGCTCTTCTCTAACCCGCGGGATTTTTCCTCGGCGCTGTGCGGGGCATGGTCGGTGGCGATCATGTCGATCGTCCCATCCCGGAGCCCCTCCAGTAAGGCGGCGCGGTCCTCCTCGCCCCGCAGGGGCGGATTCATCTTAAAGCGCCCGTCCTCCTGCATGTCCCGGTCACTGAGCAGCAGATAGTGGGGGGCGGTCTCGCAGGTCACGGGCAGGCCCTCTTCCTTCGCCGCACGGATCAATGCCACGCTCTCGCGGCAGGAGATGTGGCAGACGTGGTAGGCACAGCCCGTTTCCCGCACCAGGGAAAGATCCCGTGCGATCGGCCCCCACTCGCTCTCGGAGACGATGCCGCGGTGCCCGTGCTGGCGGGCATAGGCACCGGCGTGGACGTAGCCGCCGTGCAGCAGGCTGTCGTCCTCGCAGTGCGCCACGATCATGCGCCCCAGCGCCCGGGCACGCACCATGGCCTCCCGCATGCGGGCGCCGTCCTGTACCCCGCGCCCGTCGTCCGAGAAGGCGATGGCGCCCCCGGCGACCAGCCCCTCCATGTCGGAGAGCTGCGCGCCGCACTGCCCGCGTGTGATGGCGCCGTAGGGATACACGTGGATGCAGGCATCCTGCGCGATCCGGTCGGTCTGGCAACGCAGGGTGGCGGCATCCTCCGGCACGGGGGAGAGGTTGGGCATGGTGCAGACGGCGGTATAACCCCCGTGGGCCGCCGCCTGCGTGCCGGAGCGGATGGTCTCTTTATAAGAAAAACCCGGTTCGCGAAAATGCACATGCACATCGCAAAAACCGGGGAATACCACATAGCGCGGTGAACGAAGATGGCTGTGGGAAACGACAAAAGCCGCCACGGCATCAGCCGCAGACGGAGCGCTTTCCCATCCGACCATATGTATATCGTTGTATTGCATACCGTTCCCTCAGCTTCCTACCGGTCGCGCCACCGACCAGCCCCTCAAGCGGCAGAGCAGGAGGCAGACCCCGCTCTAAAAACATATCTTTGCATCTCCCAATAGTATAGCATATCTTCCGCGCTCTGTCAAGAGGGAATGGGGCATAAATGCAAAAATGCGGCCGGCACAGCCCAGGCTGTGCCGGCCACCGCTCAATGCTCGTAGACCGTGCGGGAGAGAACAGAGATATCCGGGGAGATGCGGTATTGCTCGTTATAATCCAGGCCGTAGCCCACGATGAATTCATCGGGCACCTGGAACCCGCAATAATCGATCTCGATCGGCGTCTTGCGCCGCTCTGGCTTGTCCAGCAGGGTGCAGATACGGACGGAGGCCGGCTGGCGGGAAAGCAGCATCTCCTTCAGATAAGCCAGCGTGGTGCCGCTGTCTACGATATCCTCTACCACGATCACGTGCCGGTTGGTGATCGGCCGGGTCAGATCCTTGATCATATGGATAGTGCCACTGGTCTCACTGCCGGAACCGTAACTGGATACCGACATAAAGTCCAGCTCTGCCTGGATGTGCAGATGCATCAGCAGGTCAGAGAAGAAGAAAACGCTCCCTTTTAAGATACAAACGAACAGGGGGGTCTTACCGGCATAATCCCGGTCCAGTTCTGCGGCCATCTCGGCCACGCGCGCGGCGATCTGCTCCCGGGAGAGCAATACGCGCTCCAGATCTTTTTCCATGGAAGGCTCCTTTCCCGCTTACAGCGCCAGATGGTTGACGGTGCGGTACAGATATTCGATATTGGCGCGTCTGGCGGCGCAGGTCTCCTTCATCGTGGCGATCTGCTCAGGGGTGAAGGGGTCCAGGTCGCCCGGCTTGAGTTTGTTCTTATACATCCGGTCCAGCGCCAGCGCATAGATGATGTCGGTGGCGCAGATGCGGTTCTCCTTGTCGCAGATCACTTCGTTAGAGCGGCCTGCCAGAAGTTCCTCTACGGCAAATTCGCCCATCTGGCTGGCCAGCAGACGGTCGCGCAGGTTGGGGACGCCGCCGCGGATGACGTGCGCCAGGCGGGCAAAGCGTGCCTCCACGCCGGTCTCCGCCTCGATGCGGGCGGTCAGATCCTCTCCATAGGTGTGCCCGATCCCCTCAGCCACGACCACGATGAAATTCCGCTTGCCCAGTGCGCGGGACGCACGGATGCGGGCGATGATGGCATCATCGTCCCGGGGCAGTTCCGGTACCACTACGGCGGTGGCGCCACAGGCAATGCCGGTCTGGAGGGCAATGTCCCCTGCGTCACGCCCCATGACCTCGACCACGTTGCACCGTGCATGCGACTCACAGGTGTCACGCAGGCGGTCGATCATTTCGGCGGCGGTGTTCATGGCGGTGTCAAAGCCGATGGTGTAATCGGTGGCGGTGATATCGTTGTCGATGGTGCCGGGCAGACCGATGCAGGAGACGCCACGCGCCGTCAGGTCGGTCGCACCGCGGAAGGTGCCGTCCCCGCCGATGGCCACGATGCCATCGATCTGGTATTTTTTGCAGGTCTCGATGGCCGCCTGCATGCCCTCCTCGGTCTTGAAACGCGGGGAACGGGCGGAATACAGCATCGTGCCGCCGTGGTTGACGATGTTGGAGACGTCGCGGATCCCGAGCTGCTTGACATGGCCGTTGATCAGCCCCTCATAGCCCTCATATACGCCAATGACTTCTACGCCATGGGCGATCGCCGTGCGCGTGACGGCGCGGATAGCCGCGTTCATGCCCGGCGCATCGCCGCCGGAGGTAAGTACACCGATCCTTCTGAATTGTTTCATTTTTATATCCTCCCTTAGGTTAGGTAAAGTTTACGTAAGATCTGCCAGGTATTGCTGTACCAGGTGATGCATCTCGCGCACGGCAGAGGCACGCACCGCCATCCGGTCGCCGGTGAGGTGCAGCTCCTGCACCGTCGTCCCCTGCGGCCCGGCGCAGGCGATGTAGACGAGCCCGCGTGCTTCCTCCTGCGGGGCCGTGTCCGCATAGCCGGTCACAGAGACCGCCAGCGTCGTGCCGCAGGCCGCCCGCGCCCCTTCTGCCATGGCGCGTGCCACCGGGGCAGAGACGGCCGTGTAGCGGGCCAGCATGTCCTCCGGGACGGAGAGCAGATGCGCCTTGATCGCATCGGTATAGGAAACGACGCCGCCGCAGAACACGGCGCTGGCGCCGGGGATGTCCACTAAGGACTTGGAGAACCAGCCGCCCGTCATAGACTCGGCGGCGCACAGGGTCGCCCCGGCCTGCTGTAATTGCAGGAGCAGGTTCTCACTCAGGCAACGCGGGGATAGCTCTTCTTCATGCATGGCGCGTGGCCTCCCGCAGGCGCTCCAGCATCTTTTCGGCCGCCGCCGAGAGGGGCAGGCGGCGCCACAGCACCACGAACAGGCGGCGCGGCGGCAGTTCCTCCCGCAGGGGGAGACGCACGACCCGCCCGTCGCGGATGGCATCCAGGGCGAAATCCTCTACGATCGAGGAGACGCCGATGCCCCGTGCGGCAAATTCCAGCAGCAGGTCGCTCGTGGCCAATTCGATCGCCGGGGCAGGGAAATCCGGCCCCAGCCAGTTGGAGACGTATTGGCGCGTGGCCGTATGCCGCTCCAGCATGATGAGGGGGCACTCGGCCAGGTCGCGCCGGTCAACGACGGTGCGGTGGGCGATCTCAAATTCGTCACTGGCGATAAAGATATCGCGGATCGTGCGGACCGGGATCAGTTCCAGCGCCTCGGTATCGATCCCCTCCGGCAAGGGCTCACTGACCACGCCAAAGTCGATCTGCCCGTCCTGCAAGGCCTGGAGCGTCTGCGGGGTGGGGGCGTTGGTAATGTTCAGATGTACGTCCGGATAGGACTGGCGGAAGGCGGCGATGTGATCCAGCAGGTAGAAGCGCAGGGTCATATCCGAGGCGCCGATGCGCAGGGCCCCGGCGCGCAGGCCGGCCAGTTCACGGATCTTCTGTTCTCCGGCACCCACGAAGGTAAAGGCCTTTTTGACATGGTCGTAGAGCACTTCACCGGCCGGGGTCAGTTGGACGCCGCGGTTGCTGCGGTAAAAGAGGCGCACGTGTAACGAGCGCTCCAGGGCCGCGATCTCGGCGCTGACGGCCGGCTGTGTCACATACAGCCGTTTCGCCGCCTCAGAGATACTGCGGCACTCCGCTGCGGCCAGGAAACTATCGTAATGGGAGAGGTTGTCCGTCATGGTTCACTCCGTTTCTGTGGTACTGGGAAGATGCGGGCCTGCCCCGCTTTCTTTCTATTATACAACATCCTTTTTCTTTTTACAAGGGGCGGGGAAGAAGTTTTTCCCTTTTTCTCATCCGCGCGGGGAAAAAGGGGCCGGGCCGCCCTTTTACAGGCGGCCCGGCAAAAAAGCGCTATGGTGCATCAGGCGAGAGCGGGAGGCAAAGGCAGAGCCGGTCATAGATCTGCGTTGCCGCCGCAGGCGGCAAGCATAGGGAAACGCCCTCCTCAGAAGCGGAGACCAACTTTGCCTGGCAGGCGGCGGCACGCAGGGCGGCAAAAACTGCCTGCATCACCTGCGCATCCGACCGGATGCCGATGCCGTGCAGGGTGAGTTGGCTGACCTCCCCCAGGTCGGTCACCACCGCCCCGGGCGCCACAGGTGCCCCGGGCGGCAGGGCGAAGCGGCATACCGCCGCTGGGCCAGGCGCGGGGACGTAGCAGGTCAGGCAACACGCCACCTTGACATATGGCTCCGGCACCGCGGCCGCCGGGGCGGCGTATAGATGCAGGGCATGGCGCAGGGAAATGGCATAGATGGTGTGTCTCATACCACCAGCAGTATATGCGCCCGCCGTTTACGGTGTCCCAAACGGCACCCGTGTGTTCTGTATCGGCAAAAAGATCCCCCGCGGGCGCCCCACCATCGGAGGGGGCCGCAGGGGAACGTGGGGTCATTTGCCGGAGATCACGATGCCGGAGAAGGCGCCGTAGGGCAGGCAGGTGTTGCCGTCTATCATCCGCTCGCGGGTGAAGCCGCAGGGGTGGTAGAGCATTTCTGCCAGGTTGCCGCTGATCATCGTCTCGCTCACCGCGCAGGTGATCTTGCCATGCTCGATGAGGAAACTGTTCTTCGCCACGCCGGAGAAATCCCCATTGCTACTGGGCGCCCCGCCGGAGAAACGCGCCACTAAGAGCCCGTGATCGACCGAGGCAATCAACTCCTCCAGTGTTTTGTCCCCCGCTGGCAGGACCAGTGCGTCGGATGTGTTGGGAGAGCGGGGGCACCCTGCCTTGTTGGCCACGTAGGCACTGGCCTCAAAACTTTGCAGGACGCCGTTTTTGATCAGATCAAAATCCTCTGTAAGGAACCCGTCGGACGTATAGTCATCCCCGCACACGATGGCGGGGTCGTGCGGGGCAAGCGACACGGTGATGGCAGGGTCCGCCACCGTTTGGCCCAGCTTGTCGCGCCATATGCTGGTCCCGTCAAAGAGGCCGGCGCCGGAGGCGAAATTGCCGATCACGGAACTTAGCATCTGCCCTAAACAATCCGGGGCAAAGATGACGGTGCCGGTGAATTTCCCACTCAGGGGCTGGGTATCGATCTGCTTTTCCACATCTGAGAGGGAGCGGCGGACCAGGGCGCACTCGATAAACGGGGTGGCAAGATCCTTGCAGGTGAAGCCGCAATCAAAGAAGGAAGAGGTGCGTTCTCCTTCATGGGCGGAGAACATCAAACTGATCTCATAGGCGCCCGAGAGATCGTGATAGAGGTTGTCGCTGGTGTCGGCATAGACCGAGTCACCCCGCCAGTGGGACACGATCAACTGTTCCATCATGATGCGGGGATACTCCTGTTTTACGGTATCCATCAATTCCCGCGTCCGGGCAAAGAGCCCGTCGATGTCCCCCTCCGGGGACCCACTGCAGAATTCCCGCTCTCCGATGTGCCCGGCGATCTCCCAAGCCGGGTCACTGTCGCCGGTCTCGGTCATCGAGAGGCAGGTCTGCACCGCCTCGCGGATCGCATCAGGGTCAAAGCGGTTCAGAGAGGTGGTGCCGCGGCGCCCCTCACGATAGGCGACCAGGGTCAGGTGCGTATTGAAAAGGGTGCGGAAAAGGGAAAACTCCCCGCCGTCCACATTGAACTCGCGCGTTTCGGTCAGGCTGGCGGTGCACTGGGCGCGGTCGGCACCTGCCGCACGCAGGGCGGCGATGCATTCTTTGGCTAAGATCTTCAGGTCCTTCATATCAGCATCCTCCCATCATCACACGGCAGCGCAGTGCCGGGCCGCCCAGCCCCACAGGCATGGGCTGTTTCTTACCGCAGAAGCCGGAACTGCCCCACGAGACGGTATCTCCTACCATGTCCACCGTCTTCAGCATGTCAAAGGCTATGCCGGAGATCGTGGTATCCAGGAGGGCACGCCCCAGTTTCCCGTTCTTGATCTCATAGCCCATGTTGATGCCGAACATGAATTCCCCGGTGGTGTCCGCCTGCCCGTTCCCGGTGCGGAGCAGATAATAACCGTCCTCCACCGAGGCGATCATGTCCTCCAGCCGGGAGCGCCCGGGCAGGATCGCGGTATTCCGCATGCGGATCAGCGGCTCATCCGAGAAGGCATAGGCGCGGGCATTCCCGGCCGGGCGCATGCCAAAGTGCATGGCGCTCTCCCGGTTGTTCAGGTAGCCGACCAGAACGCCCTGGCGGATGATCTCTGCGTCGCATGCCAGGGTCCCCTCGTCATCGATATAGACCGGCAGGGGCGCCGGTGCCCCAAAGGCGGTGTGGGCATAGTCCACCAGGCTGACGAGCGGAGAGGCTACTTCTTTCCCGAGGCAGTGTGCGGCGACAGAACCGGCCAGCACCAGGTCGGCCTCCACCGTGTGCCCGACTGCTTCATGCGCCAGCATACCGGCCAGCGTGCCGTCCAGGATGCAGGTCTTGAGGCCCGCCTCCGGCCGGATGCCCTCTGCCTTGGCCATCAGTCTTTCATACAGGGTGTCCACCGTCGGGAAGATATCCGCCGGAGAGCGGAACAGCGTGTGCAGGGAGCCGTAACCGCCGCATGACTCGAACAGTTCTACCGGCGTGCCGTCCGGCCCGGTGGCCGACAACATGACATAGATGTAGCAGCGCGGCATCACCGTGCGGCCGGAATACCCGTCCGATACGGCGATCTCTTTTTGCATATCATCGGCGCTGATGTGCACACTGCGGCTCACCAGCTTGGGGCAATGCGCCACGATATAGTCGTCTACTTCACGGGCAAAGTCGATGTAGTCCTTCTGGATCGGGTCATCTGGTTGCAGTGCCGTGCGGAACAGCCCTTGCCCCAGGGGGGAGAACTGTGCCTTCCCCTTGCCGATGTGCCGGTCCATAAAGGCGGCATTGTCCGCGGCGGCCCGCACCACGGCCCGCATGCTCTCCTCATCATCCTCCGCGCGGGAAGCAAAGCCGCAGACGCCCGCCTGGTACACACGCGCCGAGACGCCGGACCGCTCAGAGCGGGCGTTGCCTGCCAGATTGCCGGCTACCAGCGATACCGAACGGTTGCGGTTCGTCTGGCGGCGCAATTCCGTATTGACACCGGGGGCAAAGAATTCCGCCGCCCGGTCGATCAGGTCTTTTTCCACGTTTTTATCCTCCATATTTATAGTGCTTTCATTGTAGCACAGTGCCAGGGAAATGTCAAGCATCTTTCCCCCCGCGCAAGAGGGAAAACAAGGGAGATGTCCACTTAGTGTAAAATAATAATTGGCAAAGGGAAGAAGATTCAAGTAAAAAAGTTG
>CAYXDB010000083.1:0-8179 GCA_964463735.1 uncultured Ruminococcus sp.
CAACAGTTTCACGCCGATCATACCCAGGATCCCCAGGCCCATGACCATAGCGCTCTCGCCCATTTCCAAGCGCGTTTTGCGGATGGCGGCCATGGGGAACGTGGCGATCAGGCCCATGGCGGCGGTCTCATCGTCCACCCCGCTCTCCTGCAGGGAGACGACCTGGCTCTCGGGGAGGAGGTTATAGCCCTTATGCTGGCTCCAGATCATGGCCACACGGTCCCCCTCCCGGACGGATGTGACCCCTGCCCCGCACCGTACCACGACCCCAGAGCTGCTGTAGCCCAGATAGCGCGGGAACTCGACCGACGGGGCACCGGCGCCGTGCACATAGGCGTGGCCGGTCAGATTCGCGCGTTCGGTCCCGCAACTGACCGTGGAGACCAGCGTGCGTACAAGGACCTGGCAGGGGCCCGGCTCCGGCACCTCGACCTCCCACAACTCCGCTTTGTTCTTCTCCGCAAAAACGATCTGCTTACACTTCATAGCGTGCCTCCTGTTATTTTTCTATAAGTGAGACCATTATAACAGGTTGACTTCTCGGATAAAGTATGCTATCCTATAAAAAAAGAGGTAATTTTCTCTAAAAAAGCAGGAGGCAGACCATGGACGACCGCACCTTCACGGAGGGGTTCATTTTCCGCACGATCACCTTTGACCGCTATCACTATACCGACAACCGCGCCGGTGCCCCCCACCACTATCTGGCGCGGATGCTGACCGGGCACTGCCGTCTGGTCGGCATCCAGGAGACGGTGGAGGTGGAGGCAGGGGAGGTATTCTACATCCCGCGGGGGTGCTCCTACCAATCGTATTGGTACGGAGAACCGGAGGTGCGGTTTATCTCGCTGGGGTTCCTGTGCCTGCCGAACTTTGAAAAAAAGACCTATACCCTACAGGTCATGCCGGCGCACAGCGAGGCACTGGCGCTGTTTGACGCGCTGACCACCGCCTACCCCACCACGGCCCGGGATATCGGCCTTTTCTACACGCTGGCAGGAGAGTTGTTACCCGCGATGGCCGACCGGCCACAGGGGCGGGCCGAGGCGATCGTACAGCAGACGCGCACCCATCTGTTGGCGCACCCGCATGCCACCCCGGCAGAACTGGCACAGATGTGCGCCGTCAGCACCGCGTCCCTCTATGCGGCCTTCCAGCACGCCTCCGGCCTCACGCTCCAGCAATTGCGCCAGCAACTGTTGCTGGACAAGGCGCGGGAACTGCTCCTGTCCAGCGACTGCCCGATCGAGACGATCAGCGACCAGTTAGGATACAGTTCCCCCTCCTATTTCCGCAAAAAATTCTATCAACAGTTCCACACCACGCCCCGCGCGATGCGCCGGGCCCACCGCATCTGATGCGGCGGTGATGCTCAGGCACGCACCGGCATATGGTCGCGGATCGCCTTCACATCCTGCAGAAGGGGCTGGGCGGGCGTAGCGAGGCTGTCATGCTCCTGGACACACAGGTACATACAGCACCCCAGTTCCCCGCCGATCCGACGTAGCAGATGGCATTCTCCCACGCAGAGGAACAGGAACGGGATATGCAACTGCTCTTTCAACAGGGTGATGATGCGCAGGTTCTCCATCTCCTCGGCGCGGTCGCTCGCCCCGGTCACGATCTTGCAGATGTCGGCCCCGCGCTCTTCGTGCGCACGGGCGATCTCCAGCACGCGTTCTGCCGGGGTGAAGTGGAAGACGTGGGAGGACATGAGGACGCGCGCACCCCGGGCATGCAACTGTGCGATCAGTTCTTTCTGGCGGGAGATGGCGACCGGGTCCTGCGTCATCTCGCCCGGCTGATGGTCAAAATAATCGCCCATCATGTCGCACAGGTCGGCGCCGCATTCTGCCAGTTGCAGGAGTCCTTCTGCCAGTTCCTCGTCGCTTTTCCCCTCGTTCAGCGCGGTGCGATAGTTGGTCACATAGACCGGCTTATCCCCCGCGGTGGCAAAGAGCGCACGATAGACCTCCGGCGTGCGGAACTCCGGGCGGAGCTGTTCAAACTGCATGCCAAAGGCCTCTGCCCCGGCGGGGATGGCCCGTGCGATCAGTTCCTGGATGCGCTGTGGCGTATCGGCCTGCACCATGGTGGTCAGGACGGCTCTCTCCCGGCCAAAAAAGCTTTCTTTCATGCGCGTGCTCCTTTTAACAATTCCGCGCGGCGGCATTCCGGCCACCGTCGATCATGATATTCTCACCATTGATGAACTGCCCTTTATCCGATGCCAGATACAGGGCAAGGTCAATGATCTCCTGCGGGTCGGCCGCGCGCCCTACCAGCGTCTTCATAGAGGCCATGCCCGGACGGGTCAGGACGGGGCCAGGCGAGATGCAGACACACCGCACGTGGTTGGCGGCGCCGCACTGTGCCAGGCTCTTGGTCAGACCGTACATCAGGCCGGCTTTGGCCGTGGGGTAATCGATCCCTCCGCCATCGCCCTCGGCCCCGCTGATGGAACCGATATTGATGATGAGGCCGCTGTTCTGGGTACGCATCTGCCCCATCACGGCATGGGCGAAATAGAAGGGCCCCTTCAAATTGACGTCCAGCCCCCAATCGAACACATCGATCGGCACCTCCTCAAAGGGTTTCTCCCACCCCACATTCAGCATGCGGCGTGCCGTCCCACCGGCGAAATTGGCCATAACATCGATGCGGCCAAAGGCGCGTACCGCCTCGTCCCGCGCGTGGGTGACCTGGGCATAATCACGCACGTCACAGGTCACCGCCAGGGCGCGGCCCTTCCCCTGTGCCTGGATCTCCCGGGCTTTTTCTTCTACGACGGCCGTGTTGACGTCGCAGAGCACCACATCGCCCCCCAATGCGGCAAAGTTCTGGGCAAACAGCAGCCCCATGCCGGAGGCCGCCCCTGTCGAGATCGCTACTTTTCCTGTAAAGTCCATAAAAAGCACTCCTTTTTATTATTTAGCATTACCAATCATACTTTAGCAGAAACTATCCCCTTTTTCAATGCCAAAAACGATGTTTTTTTAACATTTCCGATACTCTTGTAAAAGCCCTCGCGGCACGTGGCAGGGCCACGTGCCGCGAGGGCCATTTATGCTTACGGGAGCATAGCAAGGAAGGCGGCCTCATCCAGCACCGGGACACCCAGTTCCCGGGCGCGGGTGAGTTTGCTGCCTGCTTCTTCCCCTGCCAGCACGTAATCTGTCTTGCGGGATACGGAGCCGGAGACCTTGCCCCCAGCCGCTTTGATACGCCCCTCGGCCTCTGCCCGCGTCATACTGGGCAGGGTGCCGGTCAGGACGAAGGTGCGCCCGGCCAGTGCATCTCCCACGGGGGCGCGCTTGGCCTCCATGCACACCCCGGCCTGCGCCAGGCGCGCCAGCAATGCCTGCACGTCCTCCCGTGCAAAGAAGTTCTGCAAGTGGCCGGCGGTAATGGCGCCGATATCCGGCACAGTGGCAAATTCCTCAGCGGTGGCGGCGGCCACGGCATCCATCGTGCCGAAGCGGGCGGCGATCGCCTCCGCGGCGACCTCCCCCACCTGGCGGATGCCCAGGGCAAAGAGCAACCGCTCCAGCCCTGCCGCACGCGACCGATCGATAGCGGCGACTAAATTGGCGGCAGAGCGCTCGCCCATCCGTGCAAGCGGTGCGATCTGCGCCGGGGTCAGGTCATACAGATCTGCCACGTCCCGCACACCGGCAGAGGCGACCAGCAGTTCCACGACCTGCGGCCCCAGCCCCTCGATATCCATGGCATTTTTGGAGGCAAAATGGACGATGGCGCGACTGCGCTGTGCCGGGCAGGAGGGGTTGACGCACCGCACCGCGGCCCCCTCCCCTTCTGCATCCTTTTCTACCGGGTGGCCGCAGGAGGGGCACACCTCCGGCATACGGAAGGGGCGCTCTTCCCCCGTGCGTGCCTCACGGCAGGCGCAGACGATGGCGGGGATGATGTCCCCGGCCTTCTGGAGCACGACCGTATCCCCGATGCGGATATCTTTTTCTGCGATGAAATCACCGTTGTGCAGCGTAGCGCGGGAAACGGTGGAACCGGCCAGGCGGACCGGGGACAGGACGGCGGTGGGGGTCAGCACACCAGTGCGGCCCACGGCGATCTCGATATCCTCCAGGTGTGTGCGTGCCTGCTCCGGCGGGTACTTGAAGGCTACGGCCCATTTGGGCGTGTTGGTCCCCTCCCCCAGCACGGTGCGGGTCGGGAGGTCATTGATCTTGATGACTGCGCCGTCCATATCAAAGGGGAGGTCCGGGCGCATCTGCCCCAAGGCCGCCACGTGTGACAAGATCGCCGCGGGGTCGGACAAGACAGCGCGGTGCGGCAGGACGCGGAAGCCCAGTTCCTGCAAACGGAGGAGCGTTTCTTCATGCGTTTGCGGTGCGTGGCCATCGGCATACAGGGTGCCTTCCTGATAATTAAAGACAAAGATATCCAGCTTGCGGCCGGCGGTGACGCGGGGGTCCAACTGCCGCAGGGAGCCGGCCGCCGCATTGCGGGGGTTGGCAAACAGGGGCTGCCCCTGCGCGGCGCGTTCCTCATTCAAATGGTCAAAGACAGTGCGCGGCATGTAGACTTCCCCGCGTACACACAGGTAGGGCAACGGCTCGGTCAATGTGAGCGGGATGGACATGACCGTGCGCAGATTGGCGGTCACATCCTCCCCCACGTGGCCATCCCCCCGCGTGGCCCCGCGCACGAAGCGCCCGTTCTCATAGAGCAGGGCGACCGAGAGGCCATCGATCTTCGGCTCGACCGAATATGCCGGGGCCTCCCCCAGCGTGCGTGCGGTATCAGAGAGGAAGGCGATCAGCTCATCCAGTGAGAACACATCGCTTAGACTGTTCAGGGGGATATGGTGCGTGAATTTATCGAATTTATCCAGCGCCACGCCCCCCACGCGCTGGGTGGGAGAATCGGGGCTGGCAAACTGGGGATAGGCCGCCTCCAGATCCTGCAATTCCCGATAGAGCGCGTCATACGCGTAGTCGGAGATCTCCGGGGCGTCATAAACATAATACATCTTGGCGTGGTGCATAAGAGAGCGGCGCAGTTCCTCGATGCGTGCCTGCGCCTCACCCGTCGTTCTGTCAGCCATCTTTTCTCTCCTTTACAAGTACAGATGTTTTCCAAAATATTGTAGCAAAAGAGAGCGCCCTTGTCAAGAGGCGGCGGCAAAAAACTGCCGCCGTCCGTCAAAGGAAGGCGGCGGGCGGAAAGCGGCATTTCAGAACACACGGGTTCCTTCTCCTGCACATTTACCCCCCTGTGGCAGGCGCGCGAGCGTTTCCCGGACGGTGGCGGCCGAATGGGCGACCATGGCGCTCTCTGTTGCGTCCAGTGGCAGGTCCAACACCTTCTTCACCCCCAGGCGGCCGATGACGGCAGGCACCCCCAGGCATATATCATGGAGGCCATAATGCCCCTCCACCAGGGTGGAAACGGGGAGCACGGCATTTTCATCCTGCAGGATACTGCGCGTGATGCGGAGCACCGCCTGCGCGATCGCATAATACGTGGCGCCCTTCCCTTCTATGATGCGATAGGCGCTATCCCTCACCTCTTCAAACATGGACTGCAGGGTGGCGCCCGGATCATCCATGCCCTGCAAGCGGCAGAAATCGTACAGATCGATGCCGGAAACATTGGCAGAACTGAATACCGGCACCTCGCTGTCCCCGTGCTCCCCGATGATAAAGGTGTGCACCTGCCGCGGATCTACTGCCAGGTGGCGCCCCACCAGATATTTGAGGCGTGCCGTATCCAGCACGGTACCCGACCCGATCACACGGGCGCGGGGCAGACCGGAGCGATGCAGGACGTGGTAGGTCAGGAGATCGACCGGGTTCGTCACGACCAGCAAAATGGCCTCGCAGTTCACTTCCAGCAAGCGGGCAAGGACCTGGTCAAAGATCGCCACATTGCGCTCCAGCAGGTGCAGGCGGGTCTCCCCCGGCTTCTGATTGGCGCCGGCCGCCAGCACGATCAGGCCGGCATCCCGCAAGTCGCCATAATTTCCGGCGCGTACCTGCATGGGGGACAAAAACGGCAAGCCGTGGCCGATATCCAGCGCCTCCCCCTCCGCCTTGTTTTGATCGACATCCAGCAGGACCATTTCGGAAAACAGGCCACTGCCCGCGTAGGTATAGGCCACCGTGGCGCCCACGTGGCCACACCCAATGACCGCACATTTCTTCTCGTTTATCATTTGCATCCCGTCCTCTTCTGTTTTTACCGCTATTATGCCCCGGCACTGGGGGGCTATACAGACGCGTGGCGCGGGTGGCAAAAAGAAAGGAGGGGCGCGTGCATGGCGCCTCTCCTAGGGATCCGGCCTTTATCTGGCGGCTTGTAACAATTTTTCCAGTGTTGCCAGGCGCACAGCACAGCACAGCACATGTGTGGCGGCGCCGATCTCCTCGACCGTGGCAAAAGTGGGGGCCAGGCGTAGATTGTGGTCCTGCACGTCCCGGCCATAGGGATAGGTGGCACCGGCGCCGGTCAGGGTCACACCCGCCTCCTTTGCCAATTGCCAGACGCGTGCCGCGCAACCGGGCATCACATCCAGGCTGATGAAATATCCCCCGCGCGGGTGCGACCAGGTGGCGATGTCTGCCTCGTTCAATTCTTCGGCCAGCACGGCCTCCATCTTCTCAAATTTGGGGCGGATGCAGGCGGCATGCTTCTTCATCTGTTCTTTTACGTGCGCCGCATCGCGCAGAAAATGGCAGTGGCGCAACTGGTTCAACTTATCCGGGCCGATGGTCTGTGCGCGATAGATCGGCAGGATCTGGCGCAGGTTCTCTTCATTCGCGGCCATGATGGCGACACCGGCGCCGGGGAAGGTGACCTTGGAGGTCGAGGCGAAGCAAAACACCCGGCTCTCGTGCCCGGCGCGGGCGGCCTCGGCAAATATATCCAGCAGGGTATCCCCCTCGTCGTAGAGGTCGTGGATGGCATAGGCATTATCCCAGAAGATACGGAAGTCGGGGGCGGCCGTCTCCATGCGTGCCAGGCGCCGTACTACTTCATCCGAATAGGTAATGCCCGTAGGATTGCTGTATTTAGGGACGCACCAGATGCCCTTGACGGTCGCATCACGCACCAGTTCTTCCACGCGGTCCATATCCGGGCCGTTTTCGTCCATTTCTACCGGGATCATCTCGATCCCCAGCGACTCACAGATGCCGAAGTGCCGGTCATATCCCGGCACCGGGCACAGAAAGCGCACCTTTTCCTCCCGACACCAGGGGCGCACGCTCCCTGCCACGCCGTACAGCATGGCGCGTGCCATGGCATCATACATCATGTTCAGGCTGGAGTTCCCCCCCACCAGGATGTAGGAGGCCGGGATGCCCAGCAGCGCAGAAAACAACTGCCGCATCTCGGGCAACCCTTCTAGGGCGCCGTAATTACGGCAGTCAAGGCCATTTGCGGCAAAAACAGCCCCGGCCTCCTCCGTCAACAGCCCCATAGAGAGTGCCAACTGGTCCGAGGCGGGCTTGCCGCGGGACAGATCCAGAGACAGCCCCTGGCGGCAACAGGCTTCATATTCCTCCACACACCGTGCGTGCTCTTCTTGCAGTGCCGCACGGGACATCGTCATATATCCCATAGTTTCTCCTTTGTTTCTGGGCGTTTTTGCATTTTTGGATGATCGCCCATTCATTTTGCACCAGCATTTCGTTATTAGTATAGCATATCGTGCAGGATTTTGCAACTGTTTTTGCAAAAATATTCTATCCCGTTTGCAAAAACATTCTATCCCGCCTCGGCCCGGGGGCAAGCGGGCCCGGGCGCGTGCGGGCAAAAAGGCCGTCATCCGCCACCTTTCGCACGGTGGAATATTGACAAGCCCGGCCGATGCGTGTATAATAACAAGGGAGCAAAGCACCTCAGAAGGCAACGCGTCCCCGTGTTGTACGGGATATAAGATTGGCAATTCCGCATAACCAATCGGTAATTTAAGACGCTTGATTTTAAAAATTCAGCAGGGCAAAAAATGCCCTGCTTCGTTAATGACTTGAGGGACAAAATTCCACTTTTAATTGCATTCCCATTCCCTCGGCAAGTCTTATCAATGTACGCAAAGAGGGGTTCGCATTTCCTTTTTCCAACTTACTGATGTCGCCTTGCGCGATTCCCGTAAGCTCGGACAATTCCTTTTGTGTCATTCCCGATGCACGTCTTG
>CAYXDB010000084.1:0-8060 GCA_964463735.1 uncultured Ruminococcus sp.
ATTTCAATCCACGTCCCCCTGCGCGGGGGACGACTGCAAAGCTGCCCAGCTCAAAAGGTATAATTTATTAGTTTTTGTTGCTTTTGCACAGAAAAGCGGCTAGGTCTGGTCACATTTAAAATCTGTACCTAAGTCTATATCTGATTTTTTCGCATTTTTCAGGTGCGAGCCTATGCCCAATTGGCAAACAGCACCCGCTTCGCACTATTACAAGATCAGTTCCCCTTCCGGATCATAGGATACGATCTTCCCATACTGCTCGATCTTAGACATATACTTATTCCCGAGATTATAGATCCTTATGCTATCCCGTTCTTCATCCATAATGCCCAAAAGTTGGCTCTTTACGATCACCATCTGCGATGCATCCAGATCACATTCAAAAACAGAATTCTGCACACGCTGACCGTAATTGCAGCATATTTTTGCGATCCTGGCCAGCCGTTTTCTTCCTGCAGCCGTTTCTGTGCTGACATCATACGTTATCAATACAAGCATTATTTTTTCAAAAACGGTGGGTAACCGTCTAGATCTCCTCTCATGAACCGCGCCATGAGCAGTGCCTGAACATACGGAACCAGGCCCCATGGCATTTTCTCTTTCAAAAAAGGATGAAGGATCTCCTCCCGTTTCTTGGCTTGCCACTCCGAAAGGAACCGCTTTCTTGCATCATCGGTCAATATCACGGCGCCGTTGTCCCGCTCCATAAAACTTTTTTCGTTTACGATCCTGTTGTTGATAAGCGTAAGAACCAATCTATCGGCAAACACCGATCGCAGCTCCTCCATCATATCCAGCGAAAGAGAACATCTGCCAGGCCTGTCTGCATGCATGAAGCCCACAAACGGATCCAGCCCCACGCTTCGCAAACCTGAGGAACATTCATGCGCCAGGAGAGTATACGCAAATGAAAGCAAACAGTTCACACGGTCTGTCGGCGGTCTGCGCGAACGCCCTGCAAAAGAGAATATCTGCTTATTTTGCAGGATCAATTCGTTGAATACGCCGAAGTATTCAGCGGCGGCATTGCCTTCGATCCCTCTGATAGAATCCATGTCATCCGCGGTTTTAAGCACTTCCATGTATGCGCCGATCCGATCCGCGGCCAGACGGACCTTCTCGCGATCCATCTGCAACGGATGATCCCGCATATAATGTAAGAGCAGATATTTTGCATTGTGCAGTTTGCCGATGAGCATGTTGTGTGCGACACCAAAACTTTTGGTTTGGTCATCGGCCCATCTTGCCTGCGTCCTTCTTAGATAAATGTTCCCATTGGTACAACTGCCGGTGTCGCAAAGATACCTTCCGTGCGGGGTGAAAAATGAGATCAGGATCCCCTTTTCAGCGCACTTTCCCATCAAAGCAGGCGAAGCACCTTTGTAGGAAAAAGACACGATTCCGCTTAAGGTGTGCAACGGGATCTGTTTGTGCGTGTCGTCTGCAAAGATCACATCGACCGTTTCCCCGCTCAGAGAAAGGTATGCGTCCTCGGTCGTGACATACAGCGTGTTTAAGAGTTTCTTCATCCTTTCTCATCCTCGTCCAGTGTTTGACGCAAATACTCCGCCACGGAAACAAAGCCATTTCCCCGCTGAAGCCCCGGAAGACATATCTCTCGCAATGAGCAACTGTTGCATCCTTTGTGCTTTTTGACCGTCGGCGTGTAGCCACGCAGGAACATGCCGCTCATTTCTTCCAATGACTGCCGCACGGTCTCACGCAGTGCCTCTGTCAGGCAAAATCTTTCTTTTTTCCTTGTTTCGTAGTAGAATACGGCGCCCTCTTCTATCCGGCATGAAAACATCTCTTCCAGGCACATCGCCTGCGCGGTCACTTGCAATCTATCACAGTCTTCGCTTTTCTGATGCCCGTGCTTATATTCTACCGGGCAGATCCCCCATTGCCCCTGCCTGCCATGGAGCGTTATTCCCTTCTCACAGGGGAAAAACTCTACCGCGTCACAACAACCGCTGACACCAAGACGTTCCGACTTCACCGGCATGTCCCGCATCGTAATGATCCCGTTACGGATATCCACGGAAGAAGCATCGTGGACACGCTGGTGGATCGTCTTCCCCTCCGCAGTCAGCCCGTTTTCGACCCACTGCTGTTCTATATGTATAAGCGCCCATTGCCGCCGGCAGAAGGAAAAATGTTGCAGCCCTGAGATCAGAAGATATTCTGCATCCTCCATATCACATGCCAGCGATCTCTTCGCATGCAAGCCCGTCCAAGCTGTTCCGTGTGATCACATAATCCTCCAGGGAAGTCGGCTGTGTGACACCTTCCTTCCGGGAAACATGGACAAGGCGGTGCACCTTTGCCGAAGAATACTGCCCCTCCTTACAAGTATGCTCCCACCAGTACAGTTTCACTACCTCCATCGATCCATCCGGCCGTGCGGCGGAAGAATCATTGACAAAAAGGGTGCGCAGGCATTCTTTTACGATGGCCGCATCTTCCACGGTGAAGCCGGTCTTCTCTGCCAGCTGTACATTGATGGACCCTTTGACAGAATAGAGCCCGAATCTAACAAAATGCTTTGTCCCCATCGTATCGCTTCCACGTTCCTGGCCGGCTTTTTTCTCGCCGCTGACGCTCTTGGTGATCTGCATAGACTGGATCTCCACAGGGTCGGCGCTCTTTGCCAGATGAATGGAAACGGGGCCGCGTATGCCAACGGACGAAAGCCCGAAACCATTGAATGCGAATACCTGCCCAAAGGTTCTGACATCCAGCCATTTGCTACAAGCGTCGTCACGGAATTTATTTTCGTCCGTGCTACTCTTGAGGTCGCTCGCTCTTTGCTTCAGCGTAGCTTTTCCGTCGTCACATCTGTCATCAGACTGCACGAATATAGCGTGCCCGCCATCCTGCATACGATTGCGGATCTTCCTCTTGATACATACGTCGGAGATCTCGCCAAACCCTTCGTAGTCTGTGCGAGGTCTGTTCCCTCCCAGCGGATCACCGTTCGGGTTTGCGTTGGTAACTGAGACCAGCACCACAAAATCAATTTTGTTTTTCAATAATGTGCTCATTGTTCTTCCTCCTTCGATCCTCTTTTTGCATATAAAGCGTTTTTCTGCAAATAATATCCCATCAGATATTCTTCTCCCAGTGGCTTGTCCCTCTCGCTATCCGCGCATGTGGAGAGCACGCACATAATGTCACCGATCAGTTTCTCATAATAGTTCCGGCTTCCCACAGTCAGGCGAGGGTAGTAAGCATTTTTGAGTTGCTCTATGATGATGGTGGCCGCATACATAGGGCGCTTGACAAACAATGCCTGCATCCGCATGGCGTTCGGTTCCCTCTTTTCGCCTTCATCAAAGGCATCCCTTTCCGCCTTTTCCAGGACGGCAAGCAGGCGACCGAACTGATAACTCCTGTTCTCCTTTTCTGGTTCCAGTGCCATATTCCATTCCTCCTTATATCTGTCGTGCCAATATTTTCTGATGATCGCGCAGGTCGTGAAAAGCTGTTTTCTGCGGTTCTGTTCCTCGTATAATTGCAGGGATGAACACTTTTGCACAGCACAGCGCATCATATCCGCGGGAAATGGCGATCGTTCCAGTCTGCAAAGCAACAGCCTCTGCATCGCCCCAGAGAAGACGTTCTTATCTGTTTCTATTCCCTGGGCTCCTTTCGCTGTTCTCGGCACGCCATAAGCCGCGTCGGATATGTCTCGCAGTGTCGGAGAGGTCACCCCCAAGTCAGGATAGAGCCACGCAGTCGTTTCGTCCCAAAAGCGGAGCCGCTCTGAAAAATCATACGCCTGCATTTCACTGTAATAACAAACTGAAAGCCGCCCGGGCGTGGCCGCATCAAACACCGCCGTTACCGTTTCGTCATCCGGCTCCCACGCTTGTTTGTACCCGAGGACGACCTTGGCCAAAATATCACGATAATTGGTAGGGGTCGGCTTTTCGTCCGTCTCAAGGTTCTGGAACAGGGAAGCCAGCGGATCTGGATTCTTTTTTCCCTTGGGGTTCCAGCATATCATCCACTTGCCGCCGTTGCCGAAACTGACCCCGTAATTGGCAACGACCCATTTTAAGGCATTGTGTGCCTTCTGCGATGAAAGGAACCCCACCGTCAGTGCCTCGGCATCTGTCCGGAATCTTCCTCTATAAGTGAAATTATTATTATCATTGGCGGATATCAACTTTGCGCTTCCGAAAGATGCCACGACGCCTTTCAGGTGCTGTTTGGCCGGCGTTGTGAATTCCCCTGAAACATAGCAAAGTTCTTTTTTCGGAGATGCCTCCGCTTTGCTTTGGCAGTATCCTTCATATGCAGTGATGACCGAAGGACTTTTCCAAACTTCTTCCGGCTCGCTACAATCGCTCGATCTCACCCGCCAGGCAACAAAGTCCTCTTTTTTTACCCCGTCAGGAACATCTCTCTGTATGCTGCCTTTTTCCACATAGACCAGTATTGCTTTTATCTTCTGGCAGGAAAATGCAGAGTTACACCAGTCTCGCAACTGTTGCAGATAGGCATCATAACTTTCCTTGTTTTGGGGGGTCATATACAGCATTTTGTCGCAAAGGGGATGGGGCGTAGTATTGGCGGAACTGGTGCGCCCTGCCGAGTTCTCGGTGACCGGAATGATGATCTTCTTTTCCGACTTATGTGTCTTTCCTTTGCTATCAGCCAACTCTGCGCTGATAAATTCTCCTTCCTCCGTCACAGTGATCACGACCTGAACTCCCGTCGTAATAAACCCTATGGGGGCAAGCACGGCGCTTCTTTCTTCAGACTCCACGCCGACCAGACTTGCCATATGGTCGTAGGTCTCCACGGCTTTTTGAAAAAGGCCCATCAGTATACCTCCCCGCATTCCTTGAGTCCCGTAAAGTTTGCCCTTCCTTCTCCGAAAGCTTTCATCTCCATTTTGTGGAGTGGCTTATGATTCGGGCAGTCCTGCGGCCGCGGGAAAACGATCACACCGTTCTTCATTTCGGGATACCAGAAATTGAGCGTCATTTGGGCTTTCGTCCCGTCTGAGAATGCTTCATCCGGGTATGTAATGCCATGATACATATGTCCGAATGAGAGTAACGGCGTTTCATCATATGCGCCTGCCCCTTCTCCGAACACGCAGGATTCTACGTATCCCTGGCACTCGCGCGTACCAAGAAAGATATCTCGCCTGCCCCCTTTTTCGATCATCCGCTTTGCGATCTCATGATGTTTGTTTTCGTTACGGTCGCCTGCCAGTTCCGGGCGGTTCTCATTCCATTCAAAATGGGCGCTGACCTGATAATGGCAATCCTTCAAATACGTATAATAGGAAAGGTCGTTTCCACCGTTATATTTTTTCGTGCGGATCCCCTTGACCTCCATCCGGATCGGATTCATCACCCGTACCTTGTCAATATACCAGATGAATGTCGGCTTCCAATACACGGAAGACAAGATGCCTTTCAGCGCTTCGTATGTCGGGATCTGATAGGTACATTTCTCGCCGCCGACCCTCGTTATCGGATCGGAAAAGAGCGCATAGTCTCCCGTGACCGAAAACTCTACAATATTAGGGTGTCGCATATTTCTTCTCCTTTCTTTGGCAGGATGATTCCCGTATCGTTGTTATAATATTTTTCGTCCAGGATCCATATCTGACCGTCTCCGATGGGGGTTACTGCCTCACACGCGGATAATCTTTCTAACTGATAGGGAAAAACAGACACCGTATAGGGCTTGGCCGCGTCGTATACTTTTTTGGAGACATCTCCATTCGATCTGATCAGTTTTTCCGTGATCTCTTTTCCCTCGCCCCATGGAACGATCACGCTCCTTTGGTCCTGATCGAACACGGCAAACGATTCCCCCGCTGTCTTAAATGCCTGGTGCAGAAAAAATTCGCCTCCATTTTTCCCTGTCCACGCGGCATTTTTGGCGAGCATGGAATAGAGCGATGGATATCCCTTCTTGACGAAATCAAAAAAATCTTTATTTTTTTTCCACATACAGTTTTCCGTAAAAGAATCTTACCGACTTGTCCGACGATAGCGCAGAACCAAACTGACTGGCGTCTTTTCCAAACGCATAGAGCAAAGATCTCGTTGCTTCTTTCGCGTCACGCATATCCCCCAGCATAGACAGATCCTCGTCGCAGCAATCCACGATCCAGACGGGGGCATCCGCGCGGCATTCCCCGTTTCGATTGCAGCGCCCGGCGGCTTGCACTATACTGTCAAGCCCCGCACACAGGCGTATCACCGCGTCAAACGAAATGTCAACGCCCGCTTCGATCACCTGCGTGGAAACGCACAGCAGTTTGTTTTTTCCTCCCGCCCGCAATGATTCCTTCATGCAGGCAAGGACGCTTTTCCGGTGGGCCGTACACATACCAGCTGAAAGGTGATACCGGTCATTGCACATATTTTCCGTCAGATCGAAGAGGATGGATGCCTGATCTTTTTTGTTGCAGACCACCAGGACGCTTCTGTATTTCCCAAGCAGTTCCGCAATCAGGGACGGGATCTCTTCCAGCCGCTTCGACCCCTTATCTGTAATTGCATTGCGCTGGAAGACAGGCGCATATTTGCGCGCCGCATCCGGCGCGATGACATCCTTGCCCCCAACGAGCGGATGCGGGACCCCCGCAAGATAAGGTTGTGTCGCCGAGCAGAGGATCACGGTCGTATGGCACACCGCAGAAAGAAAGTTTATGGCAGAATTGAACAGCGAAAGTGTTTTCATCGGCACTGTCTGCACTTCATCGATCACGATCACGCTATTTGCCAGAGAATGAAACCGCCGGACGGATGCCATTGCTCCACCGAAAAGCGTTTGCAGAAACTGCACGAGCGTTGTTATCACTATGGGGCTATTCCATGAGTCGCACAGCAGTTCATACCGGCTCAATGCATCATCGGTCAGTTCATCGGTCGCGATATCCGAATGGTGTTCCAGGACGATCGTATCGTCCCCCAATGCGTTCCTTATTACCTGCGCATTCTGTTCCAGAATGCTGAGCAGGGGAGAAATGAAAAAGATGCGCTCTTTGCCGTATGCTTCTGCGTGTTTCAAGGCATATCTTAATCCGGAGAGCGTTTTGCCCGCTCCCGTTGGAAGATCCAGTCGTAGGATCCCACCAGGTCTTTCTGCCGCCTGATAACAAAGGTCGGAAAGTGCATGCCGCGCGGCTTGTATCGGTGTGACACCAGAAAATTGCGACAGGAACACATGGAGGTTTTCTGTGATCGCCTTCAGCATTGCGGGCGTCAGGCTCCCGCCTTTCTCCTGTGCGCCCCGATCCATGAAGGCGGCGGTATCGCTTCTGTCGGCATCGACCAGGGCCGAGGTGATAAGCCGCGTTAGCAGCGACAGATAAAAAGACGCCTCCTCAAGATTCCCCTGGGAAAGGGCGTTGATCTGTTGTATTTTTGCAGATATTTCATCGACCGAGGACGCAAACAACCGGTCCGTGCTATCCCGGGCCGAGACTTCTTTGAAAAAATTGTCCATTGCCCTATCATCGTATGCGGGCTGTTTGTTTATCCGGTGCGTAAACCCACACCGCATGTCGGCATCATAGCAGTCAAACAGGCCGTGGTGCCCGCCTATCGCGGCGGAAAGGATCTCGGCTGTTGCGTTCCGGGGTGGAACAGCTTGCGTGCCCGGTGCGGAATGATAGGTATTCAGCAAAAATCTGACCGGCGCAAAAGTATGGATGACCGACCCGCGGCATACCGCTTCCCCGCGCGATGCGCTCTCGATATACTGGCGGAATTCTTCCGTGCATTTGCCGGCATCGTGCAGCGATCCCGCAAGATGTGCAACATGCGCAAGCCCCAACTTGCGCAGATGTTTTTCGGCGATCTCTGCTGTGTTTTTGCAATGCTGAGCGACCGTCTGCACCGTCCCGTCTTGGTTTATATGAGCAGGAAAACACATTTTTGCAAGCTCCTTTTTCTGATCTTTTCCGTGCCACACGCCTACTCATGGCAAGTCATACGGCTTTTAAGCAAAAGCTGGATAGAATAGCACGTGTCTTCCATATCGTCCGTTTTTTCATCAATAGATACAATTACATTATACATAAG
>CAYXDB010000085.1:0-7510 GCA_964463735.1 uncultured Ruminococcus sp.
ACATACGCACTGTCAAACAGATCCCCCGGCAGAAGCGCCAGGTCGACCTGGCGCTCACGGATGAGCGCCATCACGGCCGAAACGGTCTGGCGCAGTTCGGTGCGCCGCTCCTCGCTCTTTTGCAGGGGCAGGCGGCAGAAGGGGCTGTCCAGATGCCAGTCCCCGGTGTGCAGGAAACGTATGATCTGTCGTTCCTCTATAAAGATCATCGTGTGTACCTCCCTTGGATCTCTGATACGACCAGTATACCATTTTTCTTTCCATTTTGCAACAGGATAAATGAAAAAATACTTTTTTTCACTCTTGCATCTGCCGCAATATTATGGTATAATATTGAAAAAACAGGCTACCGGGGAGGAACAGTATGCTCAGCCTTGCAGTACGTAATACAAAAAAACTCGTGCGGGAACAGGTGCGGGAACGAAATGTGCGTCTAGGGCGCTTTTTCACCAAGAAAGAAACGGCGGCCCTGATGGCATCCATGGTGGCGCCAGCCGGGCGGGAGCACGTGCGTGTGCTGGACCCCGGCGCAGGCACCGGCATCCTTTCTGCCGCGCTGTGTGAGAAACTGGCGCAGGGGGGCGAGGTCCAGACGATCACGCTGGTCTGCTATGAGACAGAGCCGCTGTATCTGCCCATGCTCCAGAATAATCTGGAGCGTATCCGGCGCAAGTGCCGCCATGACTATAAGGTGAAGATCCTGTACACCGTGCGGGAAGAGAACTATGTGCTGGCGCCGCGCGTGGTGGATCTGTTGCAGGAGCCGGAGACGTTTGACTATATCATCATGAATCCGCCGCGGGCACTCTGCGCCGCCGACACGCCCGAGCAGGAGGCCTTTGCCACCTATTGCTCTGGGGAGACGGATCTGTGCTATCTGTTCGCCGCGGCCGCCATGCAGGATCTGGCACCGGGCGGGCAGGCCGTCATGCTGTTGCCCACGGTGTTTGCCTCCGGCGCGTACCTGGGCAAGTTGCGCCGGTATATGTTCTCCTGCGCGGCTCTTGAGCGGGTACACCTCTTTTTGCGCAAAACGGAGAACGCCCGCCTGCTGGACGAACCGCGCAAGGACATGCTCCTGCTCTTTGAGAAGAAAGAGGCACCGGAATTTTTGCGCATCTCCACGTCTTACGGGCAGGAGCCGGTACATACGGTGATGCGGGCGGACTATGCCAGTGTCGTGCGGGAGGACGGGTCGCTCCTGCTTCTGAAGAGCGCGGAGGAAGCCAAGATCGCCGAGGTCATATCGCAGCTACCACAGACCCTGACGTCTCTTGGCCTGCGCATGCGGACCGGGCTGACGCTGGAGTCTCGGTATCCCACGCTGTTGCGGGAGGAACCGGAGAAGGGCTGTGTGCCCCTGATCCACCCCCGGTGTATCCGGACCGGGCGCGTCTTCTTCCCGCATACGGGCGGGGGGAAGCAGTATATCACCCGCGCCATTCCCTCCCTTTTGCAAAAGAACAAGAACATGCTGTTCTTCAAACGCGTCCCGGCCAAGAGCGATAAGAAGGCGCTCTTCTGTGGCATCTATCTGGCCAGTTCTCTCCCCCACTATCCGGAGATCAGTACGCACAATAAATTGCAATACATCGACTATGCCGATGACCGGGAGATCGACAGCCACATGCTCTACGGTCTGTTCGTGGTCTTCAATTCCTCTTTGTATGGGAAATATTATCAGGTGTTCTCCAAATCCAAGCAGTTGAACGCTACGGAGTTCGCCACTCTGCCCCTGCCCTCTGCCGCGGCACTGCGCATGATGGGCAAGCAGCTGGACATGTGTCGCGTGTTCAGCGAGAAGGCGTGCGACAATATCCTGCTGGCGCAGATGCGCAGCGGGAAGATCTGAGAGGTGTGCTATGGACTTTTCTATCCACATTACCCACGCGGGGGAGATCCGTATCCTCCAGCTCACGGATACGCAGGTGATCGATGCCGACCAGCGCCGCCGGCCGGATCGCATCGGCGGTTGGAAATTGACCTCCTGGGTGCCGGAGCGGGATGATGCCAATGTGTATGCGCACATCCGCTATCTGGTACAGCAGGCACAGCCGGATCTGATCCTCCTGACCGGCGACCTGATCTACGGGGAATTTGACGACAGCGGCCGCTCTTTTATGAAGTTCGTGTCGTTCATGGATTCGCTCCAGATCCCGTGGTTGCCGGTATATGGCAATCACGATAACGAGAGCCGCAGGGGCGTAGATTGGCAGAATGCCCAGTTGGAGGCATCGCGCTATGCCTGCTTCGCCCGGGGGAGCGTTTCCGGGAACGGCAATTACAGTGTAGGCATTTATCAGCAGGGGGCATTGGTGCGTGTGCTGTTGATGATGGATACCCACGGGTGCGGTCGTCCCAGTGGCTTCCGGGAGGATCAACTTGCCTGGATGCAACAGCAGGCGGATGCCGTACATGCCGTGTCGCCCGATGTGCCACTGTTTTTGTGTTGCCATGTGCCGACGCTGGATTTCATGGATGCCTATCTGGCCGCCGGTTACCAGGCAGAGCCGGATATTCGGGGACAGCGCCTGGCTACGTTTGAGATCGGAGGTGACGTGCCGGCCAAAAACGGCGATCTTGGTCGCAAGATGGAGGACACCTGTGCGGTGGGGCAACGTCTGCTCCCGCAATTGCATGCCTGCGGGATCGACGGGTTCTTTGTTGGGCATTGCCATATCATCAATACCAGCGTCCTGTATGAGGGCATCCGCTTCACCTTTGGCTATAAGACGGGGTATTATGACTACTACGACCCTACGGCCAATGGCGGGGCGCTCATCACTTTGCAGGGGAGTGCGTTTACCGTGCGCCATCTGTTATACCCCGGGGAGGAAGAACGGGTGTGACCCTGCGGCAACGGGTTTTGCCAGAAAAAATGTTTTTTTCGCATTTTCCTATTGCAATCTGACAGTGAATGTGCTATAATGATCATATATGTATTATGTATGCTGCCCTTCGGCGTGGCATTCGTACGATATCAGAAGGAGAGAGCCGCAGATGGCTCGTGAAGAAAAATGACAACAATTCAGTTGGTTATGTCCATCATCCTGCTGGTGGCAGGTGTGTTCGTGGTCGTGGCTGTGTTGATGCAGCATGGCAAGTCCCAGGGGTTGTCCGGTACGATCGCCGGCGGCACCGAGACCTATTTTGGCAAAGAGAAGAGCAAGCGGTGGGATAAGACCCTCTCGCGTCTGACGACGGTGGTGGGCGCCTGCTTTGTGCTGGTGGTGCTGGTGATGTATGTGCTGATGCCGGATCCCAAGTTCAGCAGTGTGCATACGAAGAATGGGCAGACCATCTCCCCCTCTTACAGCACAGCGGCAGATGCGACCGAGAAGACCGCATCCGAAGAAAGCTGAATAACCGGATGGTGCGCGGCGGATCCTGCCGCGCACCTTTTTTGTGCACGCGGGGATGCCCGCCTGCCAGATGAACAGAAAAGGAATGAAAAAGAATGAAGAAACGATATAGTAAAGATCGCCGCGCTCGCCACGGGGCACAGGGAGGGCACGCGCGCCACGCCGCCCCCCGCACACGGCGCGGGCGCGGCAGTGCGCCTGCTTCGCGCCGCACCCCGGCCCCTATGGCGCCTGCCCCTTCTTCCCGGTGGGAGGATGCGGCGGTCGTGGAGGGCCGCTTCCGCGGTACATCGCGCGGGTTTGGCTTCGTCACGCCGCTGGAGGACATCCCTGCTTTGCAGGGGGAGGACATTTTCATCCCCGCTTTTGGTGTGGGGGACACACTGGATGGGGATCGCGTCCGGGTGCGCTATCATATGTATGAGGCACACCAGAACGGCCAGACGGTACAGCGGAGCGAGGGACGTATTGAGGCCGTGCTGGAGGCCGCCCACCGTATGTTGATCGGCACCCTGCGCTGTCGTATCCCGGTGGGGATGGCTACAGGGCAGGAATACTATCTGGTACCGGATAATCCCCGTATCCCCGGGGAGATCGGCCTGCCCGGCCCCGGGACTGCCGCCGTGGGGGATAAGGTCAGTGTGTGGCTGGTCGGTGCCCGCCACGGAGCATGGCGTGGGCGCGTGGTGCGCTCTTTCGGTGCGGCAGAGTCGCGCCGTGCCAATGCCGATGCCATCCTCTCCGACCTGCAGGTGCGCATCCCGTTCCCGCGGGAGGTGGAGGAGGAGGCCGCCCGCGTAGCGGCGGAGCCGCTGTCGGAGGAAGGCCGCACCCGCCTGACGCGGGAGGTCATCTTCACCATGGATGGCGCATCGGCCAAGGATCTGGACGATGCGGTCTCCCTGCGCTATCTGCCCGGCGGGCGCTATCTGCTGGGCGTGCACATAGCCGATGTCAGCGCCTACGTGCGGCCCGGCACGGCCCTGGATGCAGAGGCCATGTTGCGCGGCACCAGCCTCTACTTTGCTGATCGCGTGGTGCCCATGTTGCCGCAGGCTCTTTCTAACGGCGTTTGTTCTCTGCACGCAGGGGAGGATAAATATGCCCTGAGCGCTTATATGACCCTGTCACCGGAAGGGGAGATCCTGTCCACCCGTGTGGAAAAGACGATCATCCGTTCCCGCGTGCGCGGGGTGTATGAGGAGGTCAATGACCTGCTGGCGCAGGGGGCCCGCTCCCCCTATGCGGCCAAATATCGCCCGGTCCTCCCCACCTTGCAACGGATGCAGGCACTCTATGCCGTGCTGGAGGCACGGAGCCGGCGGCGCGGCGCCTTGGAATTCGACCGCCCGGAACCGCTCTTCGTGCTGGATGCAGAGGGGGAAGTGACGGACATTACCACACGCGCACGTGGGGTAGCCGAATGCATGATCGAGCAGTTCATGCTGGTGGCAAACGAGGGGGTCGCCACCCTGATGCAGAGCCGCGGCATCCCCTGCGTCTACCGGGTACATGACCGCCCGGAGGCAACACGCCTATCCGACTTCCGTACCTATGTGCACAACCTGGGCCTGTCCGTTGCCCCGCTGATGAAAGAGGACCCCACATCTGCCGACTTCGCCGCTGTGCTGGCCGAGGGGGAAGAAAAGGGCCTTGGCCGTGCGCTCTCCTATACCGTGTTGCGCACGATGGCTAAGGCGGTCTATCGCGATAAGCCGGGGGCCCATTTTGGCCTGGGGATCGCCTGCTACTGCCACTTCACCTCGCCCATCCGGCGCCTCTCCGATCTGGCGACCCACCGGATCCTGAAGGCGGTGCTCTTTGCAGGAGAGGCGCCCGCCCGCTACGCCGCCTATGCCGGGCGCGCCGCCACAGCCGCCACGGACGGGGAGGCACGCGCCCTGGAGGCCGAGCGGCAGATCGAGGCATTGTTCAAAACGGCCTATATGGCCGGTGCCGTGGGGGAGGAACGGGATGGCTGTATCGCGTCGGTCACCTCTTTCGGCCTGTTCGTGGAATTGGAAGATACATGTGAGGGGCTGGTCGCGCTGGAGGATCTGCCCGGCGATCTGCACTTTGATGAGGCGACCCTGACGCTCTCAGGCAGGCAGGTGCAATATCGGATCGGCCAGGCGGTGCGCGTGCGCGTCCTGTCTGCCGATATAGCGGCCCGCCGCGTGCGCTTCGCCTTATTATAACCTGTCAGCACGATGCACGGGTGAAGAAATGTTGCAAATGTAACAGGGAACTCCCTGCTTTTGTGCTATACTGAAAAGGTAAGAAACATAGCCCTGTAAGGGCACACAAGATGATCAAGAGGAACGAGGAACAAGATATGTATTGCACACGGAATATCACACAGGATCTTATTTGGGTCGGGGGAAACGACCGCCGCATCGCCCGCTTTGAGGGGATCTATGCCGTCCCCCGCGGCGTATCCTATAACGCCTACCTGCTCCTGGACGAGCAGACGGTGCTGATGGATACCGTAGACCAGTCCATTGCCCCGCTGTTTTTGGAAAACGTGGCGCATGCCCTGGGGGGGCGCCCGTTGGATCATGTGGTCGTCCAGCATATGGAGCCGGATCATTCGGCCACGCTGGCCGCCCTGATGGAACGCTATCCGGGGGCCCGTGTGGTCTGTAATGCCAAGACCTTCGCTATGATCGAGCAGTTTTTCGGCCCGCAGGACGCCACACGCTTCCACCTGGTGCGGGAAGGGGATACCCTTTCCTGCGGGCGCCACGTCCTCCATTTCGCCATGGCGCCCATGGTGCACTGGCCGGAGGTCATGGTCACCTATGACAGCACCGACCGCATCCTTTTCTCGGCTGATGCCTTCGGCACCTTCGGCGCTCTGGACGGTGCCATTTTCGCGGATGAAGTAGACTTCTTCCAAAACTATATGGACGAGGCAAGACGCTATTATTGCAACATCGTGGGCAAATACGGCCCGCAGGTGCAGGCACTGTTGCGCAAGGCCGCGGCATGGGAGATCGCGATGATCTGCCCTCTGCACGGTTTCGTATTCCGCCATCGCCTGGGCGAGTATATCCAGAAATATCAATCATGGAGCACCTATACGCCAGAGGAGAACGGCGTGGTGCTGGCGTATGCCTCCGTTTATGGACATACGGCCCAGGCGGCCGACACCTTGGCGGCCCGCCTGCGGGAGCGTGGAATGCGCGTGGTGGTGTACGATGTCTCTGTGACGCCGCTGGATGAGATCCTGGCCGCCGCCTTCCGTTACAGCCATCTGGTCTTTGCCTCTGTCACCTATAATGCTGGGCTCTTCCCCGCTATGGAGACCCTGTTGCACGAGCTGGTGGCGCACAACCTCCAGAACCGCGCAGTCGCCCTGCTGGAAAATGGCTCCTGGGCGCCCACGGCCGGTGGGCTGATGCGGGCATTGCTGGAAAAATGCAAGGGCGTGACCTTCCTCTCCGAGCCGCTGGCCATCCGCTCCGCTCTGAAAGAAACGCAGGAGGCAGACCTGGTGGCATTGGCAGACGCCATTGCCCTGGGCAAGGCTTGATATATCCCTTCGCAAAAAGCAGACGCATGTCTGCTTTTTGCATTTTGTGGCACCCGTGTGTCGCGAAATGAGCAAGAGACTCTTTTTGCACGGTGACTTTGCAGGCCGCTTCCCGCAGAAAGGGACACAAGGGGAGAAAAAACTCGCAAAAAACAGTTGCATTTTTGTAAATTTATGCTATAATACATAGGTTAGTAATTATTTTGTATAGAAGAAGGCCGGGCCGTGCCCGGCAGGAAGGAACAAGGCAGTGAAAAGAGAAGATCTTCGAAACATTGCGATCATTGCGCACGTAGACCATGGCAAGACGACCCTGGTGGACGGGATGCTCAAACAGGGGGGCGCCTATCATGAAAATCAGGAGACGGAGGACCGCGTGATGGACTCCAACGCGCTGGAGCGCGAGCGGGGCATCACGATCCTGGCAAAGAATACCGCCATCCACTATAACGGGGTCAAGATCAACGTCATCGATACGCCCGGCCACGCCGATTTCAGCGGCGAGGTGGAGCGCATTTTGAAGATGGTGAACGGTGTCGTCCTGCTGGTCGATGCCGCAGAAGGCCCCATGCCGCAGACACGCTTCGTCCTGCAACGCGCCATGGAGCTGAAC
>CAYXDB010000086.1:0-7432 GCA_964463735.1 uncultured Ruminococcus sp.
CCGTGAGGGTGGCCGTACCGTTGGTTCCGGCGTGGTTACCGACATCGTTGAGTAATTAGCGCATCCCCTGGCTTGCCGGGGGGATCAGGCAGGACGTCAAAGTGGCCATGGCCGCTTGGGCGCCCTGCCTTTCTTTTTACAAAAAGCATAAGATCTTTGGGGTTTGGTGAAATTCCATACCGGTGGTAAAGTCCACGAACGCGTAAGCGCCGAGCAGGTGTGATTCCTGCACCGACGGTCATAGTCCGGACGGGAAGAGATCGTATCAGGCTTTTTTGCGCGTGCAGGAGCCTCTGCGTTCCCCTGACCCCTTTTATACAGAAAGGGAACTATATGAAAACAGAGAAAAAACGGGACACCTTGAAGTACGCGGTCAAGATCGCTGTGCTGACGGCCTTTGCCTATGTGGTCATGCTGCTGGAATTCCCCCTGCCTATTGCACCGGCCTTTTATCAATTGGATCTTTCCGAGGTGGTGGTGATGATCGGCAGTTTTGCCATGGGGCCGCTTGCCGGCGTGTGGATAGAATTGCTAAAGAATCTGTTGCACATGCCGCTCAGCACCACGGCCTTCGTCGGGGAACTGGCCAATTTCGCCACGGGATGTGCCTACATCCTGCCCGCCGCCATCTGGTACCGCTTCCGGCACACACGTGCCACGGCCGTGTGGGGCATGTTGCTCGGCACGGTCTCCCTGGTCGGCGTGGGGGCATGCATCAATTATTTTGTCATGATCCCCACATTCTGCGCTTTGTACGGTATGGAACTGGAGACGGTGATCGCGGCTGGCGCGGCCATCCATCCGGCCATTACCGACCTGCCCAGTTTCATTGCCCTGGCCGTCGTGCCCTTTAACCTGATCAAAGGCATACTGGATTCTGTCCTCGTATTGCTTTTGTATAAGCGCCTCTCGCCGGTCCTGCACTGGTAAAAGATCTCTGGGAATATACATAGCCCCCAGGCAAAGGAACCCTTCCTTTGCCTGGGGGCTATGTCATTGTATGCGGGCATAGTATTTTGTGCGGGGCATATCCATGGTGCGCGGGGGATCAGTGTTGCCCGGCCGTCAGACGTATGAGCAATGCCAGGTCATCGGGCTGGTCAGCGGCCTCGTGCGCCGCACGATTGCGGCCGATGGCGCCGCATTTTTCACAGCGGTGCACGATGATAAACCCGCGCCGCGCATCCGGCTCTACCCGCAGGGGGCGCATCAGGCCGCCGCAGGAGTTCTGCCGGTCGCCCGGCTGTATGTCCACGTGGAGGGAGCAGAGGCACCGGGGGCAGTGGTTACGGGATGTGTAGCCCAGCGGATGGACCTCCAGCCCGCAGTTCTGGCATACAAACCCCTGGTCGTTCTTCTGAAAGCGTTTTCCTTCCATATTTCCTGGCATCTCCTTTTATTTCCCCACGCAAAAATGGCGGAATATTTCAGCAACGATCTCTTCGTTCACAGAGGCACCGTCCAGCTCCGACAGTTCGCGCAGTGCCCCCTCGATGCCACTGGAGGCAATATCGGCAGGATAACCGGCCTGATAGGCGGCGATGGCGCCATCCAGCTCTGCCAATGCCCGCTGGAGCGCCGCATGCTGGCGTGCGCTGGAAACGATCGCTTCCTCTCCCAGTGTGATGCTGGCATCGGTGAACAGCGTATCGACCATGGCGCACAATGCCGCGATCCCCTCCCCGGTGGCCGCAGAGAGCGTGACCACATGTGGGAAGGCCGCTTGCAGTGCCTCCTTGACACCAGGGCAGGCAGGCAGGTCGGATTTGTTACAGAGCGCGATCACACATTTGCCGGATGCCTGCAAGGTGCGGATCAGGGCAAGTTCCTCTTCTTGCAACACACGGGTGCCGTCAAACACCGCCAGGATCAATTCGCTCTCCTGTATGCGCGTGCGGCTACGCGCCACGCCCAACTGCTCTATGGGGTCATCCGTCTCGTGCAGGCCGGCCGTATCGGAAAGGCGTAGCATCACGCGCCCCAGCGGCAGGGAGACGGTCAGGACGTCCCGCGTGGTACCGGCATGGTCGGTCACGATGGCCAGATCTTCGCCCGCCAACCGGTTGTACAGGGCACTTTTCCCTACATTGGGAGCGCCGCACAGGACGCACCCGATCCCCTCGTTGACGGCACGGCCGGTGCGATAGGTATCGCATAACTGTTGCATGTCCCCCCGGATCTGTTGGAGGGCGGACAGCACCTCGGCGTCGCTCAGATTGGCCAGATCCTCCTCCGGGTAATCGATCTTGGCGTACAGGGTGCTGATCAGGGTGAGCAGGCGGTCATGCAGGGCAGAGACTGCCTTGTGCAGATGCGAGCGGGAGGCGGCGCCGGACAGGGTGATCTGTGCCCGGCTCCCGGCGTCCAGCAGACAGCCGATGGCCTCTGCATCGGTCAGGGAAAGGCGCCCGTGCAGTACGGCCCGGCGGGTAAATTCGCCGGGGCCGGCCTGCTGTGCCCCATGGGTAAAGAGCAGGGAAAGCACCGTGCGTGTGATCAGCATACCGCCGTGGCAGGTGATCTCCACCGTGTCCTCCCCCGTATAGGAATGGGGGGCGCGGAACAGCGTGACCAGTACGTCATCCAGCACTTCCTCCCCCTCAAAGACATCGGCATAGGCGGCGTAGCGGGCGGGGAGGGAAGCAAGCGGCTTCCCGTTACGGGGGCGCACACAGTGCGCGGCAATCGAGATCGCATCACTGCCGGACATACGTATAAGGGCGACCCCACCCTTGCCGGGTGGGGTCGAAACAGCGGCGATCGTCTGTTCGCCATTATACCGCATCGTGTGTCTCCTCTGTCTCGCTTGCGGGGGACGCAGGCTTGTCGGCCAGGTAGACGACCACGCGCCGATTATTGTCCGACCCGATGGAGTTGGTCGAGACACCGGCAATGCCCTGGACCTCGGAATGGATGATGCGTCTTTCATAGGCGTTCATCGGTTCCAGCGTCACATTGCGGCGGTTCTTGAGCACGCGCGCTGCGGTGCGGCGTGCCAGGGCGCGCAGGGTCTGTTCACGCTTGGCGCGATACCCTTCGATATCGATGGTCACATGGTCGCGCAACCGCTCACCATGCACATTCTTCTTGGCGCAGGCCAGGTTGGAGAGGTATTGCAGGGCATCCAGCGTCTCGCCATGATGGCCGATCAGCATAGAGGCATCGGAACCGGCGATGCAGATGCGCCGCCCGCCCTCGTCCTGCATGTACAGGGAGGCGGTGGCATCGATGCCCAGATCTGCGATCAGACGCGTGATCAGATCAAAGGAAAGATCCTCGCCTTCCTGCGCGGTGATCGGGGTCAATACGACCTCTGCTTCTGTCTTCATTGGTTCATGCTCCGGCGCCGGTTTCTGCGGGGTAGCCTGCTGGCGGGCCGGGCGCGGTGCGGGGGCGGGTGCCTCCTGCGTGGTCGGGGCAGACGGTGCAGCGGTGCGGGCGGGGGCGGCATTCTTCTGCCGGTTGCCGTGGCGCACCTCCTTCGGCTCGGTATCCGGTACCTCCAGGATGGCGCGCACCTGGGCAGGCTGTGCGCCGATCCCTAAAAAGCCCTTACGCGGGCGTGCAATGACCTCGTATACGATATTGTCATTTTCGGTGGCCTCCAGGAGCATAGCCGCATTGGCATAGGCTTCCTGCTCGGTCGCACCAGTCGCAATGATCTCTCTTTTCACAGTAGTTTCCTCTTTCTGTTTTATCGGTCCTTGTCAGTTTCTGGTCATTTGGACGGGTCGTCATCGGTGGGGGCGGGTGTCTCCTCTTTCAGCGGTGCCTTGGCAATAGGAGAATTGCCGGACGGGGCAGCATCGTGCTTGCCCTTTCCTTTCGCGGGAGCGGCATTCTGCGGCTTGCCAGCGGAGGGGAGGGGACGGCGCACCGGCTCATCATCGTCATCATCGATGTGATGCAGCGAGCGGATATTGCCCTGATAGACACGGCCGCCGTTTTCATCCGTCTCATAGGACGCCTGGCCGTTGCCATGGCGGCTCAGATTGTTGCCGTATTTGGCCGCCTTCATCTCCTTCTCATACTGCCGGATCTCCTGCTCGGTGAAGGTGGGCAGAGGCATGAGCTTGGAAAGGATGACAGTTTGCAGCATGCCGAATACGTAGCCCATCAGCCAGTACACGCCCACAGCCGCCGGGACGGTGAAGGCGATGAACAGGCCCATCAGGGGCATGGTGATGTCCATCATCCGGTTGGAGGCACGCATCTCCGGAGAGTCGTTTGCGGCCATCTGCGGGGAATTGAGGCGGCGTGTGACCTTCATTTGCAGATAGGCCAGCGCGTAGGTCAAAATGGGGACGAGGATCAGCCAGTTCCAGCCAAAGGTCGGCGTCTCTCCCAGGTTGATGGCCCCGTTGAACAGGGTCAGGTCCGGCATGGGGGAGGCCGTCACGGAGGAGATATCGATCCCCGGGTTCTGGCGCAGGGTGTTGAGCAGGGTGATCTGCTCTGCATCTGTCGCGGCGAAGGTGGTGCCGGTCGCCGTGTTGACGATCTCACAGATCCGGGTCACGGCATCTTCCCCCAGATCCAGCATGTAGGACAGCGGTTTACGGATGACCTGGTACAGGCCCAGCAGGATCGGCATCTGCAACAGCAGCGGCAGACAGCCGGACATCATGGAATAGCCTTCCTGCTGTTGTAGTTCGGAGATCTCCTGCTGCTTGGCCATCATGGCATCGCGGTCGGTGCGGCCGCGGTACTTTTTCTCGATCAATGCGATCTTCGGCCGCAGTTTGGCACCCTTGATCTGCATCTTCTGCTGATGGATCGATATAGGCAGGAAGATGACCTTGACCAGCAGGGCATACAGGATCAGTGCCACCAGGTAGGAGCCTGTCCAACTGTAAAACCACATCATGGGGTATTTGAAGATACCTGCGATAAAATCAAGCATGTTTTCTTTTCCAATCTTATTCTTTTTCGGGTTCCGGTCTTGTGGTCGCCTCCTGCTCGGACGGGGGGATCGTGATGGGCACGCGTTTGAACCCCTTGCGCGGTACCGGATCATAGCCCGGCCGGCAGAAAGGGTTGCAACGCAGGATGCGCCATACGGTCAGCACCGTACCGGCAAAAAAGCCGCGGGTCTCATAGGCCTCCAGCGCGTAAGCAGAGCAGGATGGGGTAAAACGGCAACAGGGCGGTTTGTGCGGGGAGATGGCCCTGCGATAAAACCGGATCAGCGCCATGCACAACCGCTTCATGACGGTTGCAACAGGTGCAGGCGGGTAAAGGTCTCGCGCAAGTCCTGCACCAGGGCAGTGGACTTGGCGGTCGTGGCCCCCTCGCGGGCGCAGAGGACGATCAGATACCCCGTTTTGATCTTCCTCTCCGCGGCCAACAGGCGGTACGCCTCACGGATCACACGTTTGGTGCGGTTGCGCACTACGGCGCCCCCCAGCTTTTTGGTGACCGTCAGACCAATGCGATTGACGCGGAGCCTTTGCGGATGGGCCCGCCGCAGGCGCTCTGCCTGATAGTCCGGCAGAACGTACACGGCGATATTGCGGGTCACAGCCCGCTTCCCTTTGGAATATGCTTTGCCATACAGATGATTTTCACAGATTGCTCGAAATTTCAATCTTTTCACCTGCCTCGAACGTGAATAAATTAAAAACCCCGATAAAGGCTGACGCGCGTTTATCGGAGGTTTCATATTGCCGGGGAGCACCCCGGCGCTTGTCCGTCAAAAACGATCAATAGGTGAGCTGGGCTCTTCCCTTAGCGCGTCTTCTCTTCAGAACCTTTCTGCCATTGGCAGTAGCCATTCTCTTGCGGAAGCCGTGCTCCATCTTTCTCTGGCGCTTCTTGGGCTGGTAAGTTCTTTTCATAACAGAGACCTCCTTCTTTTATCAAGATAGTGCGGTGCGTGACCGCAGGATCGTATAGCATATTCCAATAAGGTACACTATATTATAGCAGGAATATTCCTGCTTGTCAAGAGTATTATGTGAAAAAATCCCGCGCCGGGCATAAAAAGCGTCCGGCGCGGAAAAAACAAGGGGAAATGGCGCGTGGCCGACGCATCAGAGCGCGGGCGTGCCCCAGTCCTCGGTGAAGAAGGCGCGGGTCTGTGCGGTCTCGCCGTGCGCGTCGGTCACCGTGATACGGAAGTAAGGCAGATAGGTAAGGTCTGCTACATTGGCCGTATCTTTGAGGTGGTTCTTCAGGTCGAAGGTCACATCCGTCAGGCCGTCTCCGCGGCGCATCCAGCGCGTGCGGCTGTTGGTGATGACCTGTACATGGGCGGCGGGGGATGTGCGGATGTGCAGGATGCCGTCCTCCAGATACAGTTCCTCGATCGTGGGGCCGGAGGTAGCGTAGAAATCGCCTTTTTCCAGCGCCTGCATGATGGTGTGATATTCCAGCCGTTCCGCCTTGATCATGACGTACCCGCCAAAGCAGTCGTGCGGGTCATTTTTGCCGGCGTGGGCGTCATCGGTGGCCAGCGGGAACACCCGCTCCCCCTGGCAGAGCAGGTCGTCAATGGGCTGCATGGTGTCGGGATATCCTGCCCGCATGCAACCGGTATTGTAATATTCTACGCCCCACACGCCGCGCAGTCCTGCATAGTCCGGGTAACTTTGCAGGGACCAGTTGGGGTGGTTATAGGAAACGAGGAAGCCGTCTTCGTTGGCGCGCTGGATCAATGCGTTCATAGAATCGAGCGCGTAATGGCGCGGCCATTCCACGGCCTTTGCCTCCTCGGACATGTACTGGATGGCATGGGGCGGCCACAGGCGCGACATGGTAAAGACGGGGGAGACATCCTTGCAGGGGTCCTTGGAATACAGGTTCAGGTGATAGGTCTGCACGGCCGGCCGACCGCCGGGGCCGGCGGGGGCACTGGTGGCGACCTCATAGGCCGTCAGCGCCAAAAAATGCTCATCGGTCAGGTCATTGTGCGGCACGAGCACCTCATGATCGGTGAAGGCAACGATCGAATAGCCGCGCTTGCTGTATTCTTCTTTGACTTCCTGCGGCGTCATTTGACCGTCTGATACGGTGGTGTGCATGTGCAGATTGGCCTTGTAGAAATGCCCCTCTGCGGGAAGCAGATATGTTTTCATGGCATGCTCCTTTATTTTTCCCGCTTAGCGGGGTATTTTTTACAGTACAGGAAAAAGTTTTTGCAAGCAAGTTTTCTCGCTTGTATTATAACATTGAAACGTAGCAAAATTAAAATTTTGTTGCAACTGCCGTTGCTTTGCGTATTGCTGTCGCAATCCGCCGTTTCTGTTGAAACACGGCGTGAAAAAGCCCTTGCAAGCAAGCTTTTTCACTTGTATTATAGCATTACACGGCTTGCAAAAATAAATTTTTGCATCGCTATCGCTTCTGTTATTTGCTAAAACGCAAATAACAACCGTTCGTTGAAATACTGCGCTCGAAAACCCTTGCAAGCAAGTTTTCTCGCTTGTATTAT
>CAYXDB010000087.1:0-7422 GCA_964463735.1 uncultured Ruminococcus sp.
CACTAGGCAGAAAGTACAATATTTTTTCAAAAACCTATTGCTTTTTTCTGCATTTTAGTGTATTATATAAGTGGTGATACAGCCAATCCATATTACATAAGGAGAAGGAACATGGTAAAACTGATCGTTGGCGTAAGAGGCACAGGGAAGACCAAGGCGTTGATCGGCCTGGTAAATGAAGCGGCGCAGACCAGCAGTGGCTCCGTTATCTGCATAGAAAAGGGAAACAAACTCAATCTGGATATTACGCATAAAGCCCGTCTGATCGACACGGATGCCTATGCTGTGGCAGACGCACAGGCACTGTACGGATTCGTGGCAGGTATCGCAGCCAGCAATCATGATATCACAGATCTGTTCGTCGATTCCACGTTGAAGATCTGTCAAAATGATATGGTCGCCTTTGAGTCGCTTTTGAAAGAGATCGATGCATTGAGCCAGAAATGTGGCTTCCAGGTGACCATGACGGCTTCGATGCCGATCGAAGATTGTAACGAGACCATCAAGAAGTATCTGTGATCGGTTTCTTGCACGTGAAACAGAAAAATGCATAACCTATTATCGAGGCACGCTATGCGCCTCGATAATATTTTTTTAGGGGGAACGATCCAATGTCAGAAAACAGATGTTCCTGCAATGGCACAAGTGCCTCCCCGGGGACGAGGGAGACCGTCTGTATTGACACTTATCGCGTGCTGGATTCCTGCCGTGATAGGGATTGCTTTGAGAATGCCCGCGTATACTTGGACACCACAGGCCAGGAGATCATCAATTCTACCGGTGTGGGTGGCGTTCGCACTACATCGACCAAGCTCCTGTGGACACAGATCAGCCTTGATCCTATCCAATTCAACAATGGATTCTACCAGATCACAGCGCGCTTCTATGTGCTGGTAAAATGTGAGATGTGTTTAGGGCTCGGCCGCGCACAAGAGTTCAACGGTATTTCCGTGGTAGAAAAACGTGTAGTACTCTACGGCGGGGAGGGAACTGCCAGCATATTCCGCAGTGATGGAGATACGAGTGCCTGCGTTCCATTCTCCGGTACACGCACAAGCAATGCACCGGTCGCTGCCGTGGAAGTGGTAGATCCGGTAGTGCTGGGAACGACCATTGTTGAACCGAGCGAAACCTGCACCTGCTATTGTTGCTGTGGCAGTAACGATATTCCTAATGAGATCTTAGAGCAGAACGGAATAGTGGGACAGCTGTGCGATACCACGACAGGGAACCGCCTCTATGTCTCCCTCGGTCTCTTCACCGTATTTCGTATCGAGCGCCCCGCGCAATACCTGATCACGGCATCCGATTACAGTGTACCCGATAAGGAATGCACTTCCAGTGAGCCCAGCAATCCGTGTAGCCTCTTTCAAAGCATGGCTTTCCCGACAAATGAATTTTCAGGCGGCGGCACCACCACCGCTACGACACGCACCTGCGGGAACAGCAATGATTGTGGGTGCGGGAGACGGTAAGACTTGTCCTCGCCAAACGTGCAGCACGGTAATGAAATAATAAACGCCCCGATATAACAAAGATCCCGTATAGGCAACAATACAATACCTATACGGGATCGACATGTATGCGGGTATATCGTAGCAACTCTTACACTCAGTTTTTGTAAGAATGGATGGGTGCCGGTATGCGACCGCCGCGTGCAATGAAGCGATCGGCATTTCCATCCCCGAGTGGCAAGATAGGGGCAAATCCCAGAAGCCCACCGAAATTGACCTCTCCTGTTTCTTTTCCTTCCACGGGAATAATGCGTACAGCCGTTGTTTTATTGTTGATCACACCAATGGCGGCTTCGTCCGCAATAATGGCAGAAACGGTACTGGCAGTCGTAGAGCCGGGGACCGCGATCATATCCAGCCCCACAGAGCAAACAGACGTCATAGCCTCCAATTTGTCCATAGAAAGTGCGCCACAGCGTACCGCGTGGATCATGCCAATGTCCTCACTGACGGGGATAAATGCGCCACTCAAGCCACCGATATGGGAACTGGCCATCGTGCCGCCTTTTTTAACGGCATCATTCAGCATGGCAAGGCAGGCAGTCGTACCGTGCGTACCCACGACAGATAGCCCCATTTCCTCCAGGACCTCCCCAACAGAATCCCCACGTGTGGGGGTGGGCGCCAGGGAAAGATCTACAATACCAAATTCGGCTCCCAGCATCTGGGCGGCCTCGCGCCCTACCAATTCGCCCATACGTGTGATCTTAAAGGCGGTGTTCTTGATGACCTCACTGATGGCGGCGCAATCGCCCTCCTTGCATTCTTCCAAGGCAGCCTTTACGACACCAGGGCCGGAAATGCCGACATTGATCACAACATCACCTTCACCAACGCCGTTGAAAGAACCTGCCATGAAAGGATTGTCTTCTACGGCATTGGCAAATACCACGAGTTTGGCGCAACCAAGGCAATCTTGCTCCCGCGTTAAATAGGCTGTTTGCTTAACGATCTTGCCCATAAGTTGGACAGCATCCATGTTGATCCCTGCTCGCGTAGAACCGACATTCACACTGGCGCATACACGGTCTGTGGAAGCAAGCACCTCAGGGATCGTCTCGATAAACTCCCGCTCAAACGGTGTAATGGCTTTTTGCACCAAAGCACTGTACCCACCGATAAAATCGATGTTATTCAGTTTTGCGGCTTTGTCCATAGCCAGAGCGATCTGGCGGTACCCGCCGCTGGATGCACCGATCAGGGAAATAGGTGATACAGAGACGCGCTTGTTAACGATAGGAATGCCGTATTTTGACTGGATCGTATCGGCCGTTGCTTTCAGATCTTTGACCTTTTCCATCAATTTGCAAAAGACGCGATCGGCTGTTTTTTGCGGATCGCTGTCGATGCAGTCAAAAAGGCTCAGGTGCATGGTGATGGTACGGATATCCAGATGCTGATCCTTGATCATCTGGATGGTCTGCATTACTTCATTGCTTTTGATCATGCCCCCACCTCATACTCTGTGCATCAGGTTGAAGATGTCCTCGTGCTGGATCCGGATATCCACTTCCATTTCCTGTGCCACGACCTGCAATTTCGCATTGGCATTTTCAATGCTGGTATCATCCTTCAGTTCTACCAGCATGATCATGGTGAAATATTCGTTTTGCATGACGGTTTGCGAAATATCCACGATGTTGATATCCAACTGGTAGAGCGCGGTGGACACTTTGGCGATGATGCCAGTTCTGTCTTTTCCAAGGACTGATACGATAGCTTTCATGTTACAACATCCTTTTTATTTATAATATCGATGTCTTCATTATATCACATAATTGCAAAAAATCAATAGGGTAGAGGCAAATAGGAAGTCGCCTGGCCTTGCGACCTTGTAGAAACGGGGAATTGGTGCGTCTGCAGTTTCGTCAATGAAGCAGGGCAAAAAAATCACAAAAAATAGAAAAAAACACTTGACAAAGACGATATAATCGTATATAATGTATTCGTATTTGTCTAGAGACTGTGTTCTCTTTGCAAAAGCGAAGGGAGGGGATATACAATGGCAGAAGTTAGAGTAAAAGAAAATGAAACTCTGGATAGCGCTCTGCGCCGCTTCAAGCGTCAGTACGTAAAATCTGGCGTACCGACTGAGCTTCGCAAGAGAGAGTGCTATGAAAAGCCGAGCGTCAGACGTAAAAAGAAGTCTGAAGCTGCCAGAAAGCGCAAGTATAAGTAAGATTGCGTTGTTGCACAAAAAGCACCGGGGGAACTACCGTTCTCCCGGTGCTTTTTGCGTTTTGTCATATACGCAAAAAGAGATCCGGAGAAGGGAAATGGTCTCCTCTTCTCCGGATATAGATCACTTATGCGTTGATCCACGCAATGACACGGTCAAACCATGCTTCAGCGGCTTTCGTCTCTTCTTCCGATACGGAACGGAGGAATTTAAACGGTGCGCCGCCTTTCATGTACAGGACTTCATCAAACACTTTGCCGCGGGCGCCCTGGATCCATTCTGTCACTTTAGCGGCCTGCTCGGGCGTTCCATCTACCAGGAGTGCCACATGAGAGGCGCGTCCCAGCCCCAGGTCTTTGCAGAACAGTTCAAAAGAATTGGGCATTTTGGCAGCCAAGCTTGCCACGATCACGACCAGGCGCTCTCTTTCACAAGGGTAATCCGGCGGGATGGAATCCGGGGGATAATCGGATTGTCCTCTTTTGGAAAGCAGATCAGCGATCGTGAGCAGCTTTCCTTTCTTTGTGGCTGTCAATACACGTAATTTCATATTTTCCTCCTGTTTAGCCCAAGGGGCTTTATTTTTTTGTAAATAACACGTAATGTTGTTAGGTCAATGGGAACTTCTCTGTGCGCGGAGCAAAGCCATGGATATAGTGCCAGACAACAGGCATCCCGCGATCGCTTCCACTATGGCATTGACACCTGCCAGGGAAGCAACGAGCGCTAACAAAGAGGCCAAAGTTCCATCGGTAGCGCATATGCCCTGCAAGAGATCTGTATGCAGGAACAGCGCGATCAGCGTTGCCATGAAAAACACCGTATTGAGCACTGCACCGGCAATGCCCGCCCCATAGACGGCCACAATCTTGCGTTTCGCTTTCTCACCACCGTTATCAATGACGCGAAATATCACAGCAGCCAATACGCCCGCCAGAACGCGGGTGGGGACACATACCAGAAATGTGCAGAATGGGTCCAGCGCCAGTAGCGCCGCCCCAAACGGACTCATGCCGAAGCACATGATGTAACTGCATACACCAAACACGCTTCCCAGGATGGCTCCTGTACGTACCCCCAGTATCACAGCACCCACTGTCACGGGGACGATGGCTAATGTAATTTCCAGCATGCCGATCTTGAGGCTGAAAAACGTCAAGATAGCTGTTAGGGCAACCAAAATAGCCGTTTGCGTTAAACGTAGCGTATTAACTTGTGAGCGGTTACGGTATATGCTCATGCTTCCTCCGTCTATGTGATGTCACATATATACTCGTTAAGTATAACACAGTTTCCTTCAAAAAGCAATACTTTTTGCGAATTTAGCCAGCGGCGGTCAAGAAAAGCATTTTTTTCTTGACAAACCCCAGGGGCTGTGTTACAATATTTTCATATATTTCAGGGAGGATGATCAAACATGTATCGCTATGTATGGAAAGGTCAAACGCCGTTGCTGAAAACATTGCCGTTCTCGGGGCAGGCGCCTAACGGGGATACTATTGCGGTGAATAGCCGGTATCTTATAAAAAATGGTACCCCGTGGTATCCGATCATGGGGGAATTCCACTATTCTCGCTATTCCTGCGAGGAATGGGAACGTGAATTGCTGAAAATGAAGGCCGGCGGTGTAGAGATCGTGGCCTCCTATGTTTTTTGGATCCATCATGAGGAAGAGAAGGGAATATGGAATTTTTCTGGCAACTGCGATCTGCATCGTTTTGTTGCGCTCTGCCAAAAGCATGGATTGTATGTGTGCTTGCGTGTGGGCCCTTGGGCACATGGAGAGTGCCGCAACGGTGGTTTCCCAGATTGGTTGCGCAATGAAGGGGATGACGGCGTGGCTATGGGCCTCGGCGTAGGGAAATACCGGACGAACGATCCGGATTATTTGGCCGCTGTGGATCTGTTTTACGGCAAGATCGCAGAAGAGGTTTCCGACTTGCTGTGGGAGCGCGGGGGACCGATCGTTGCCATACAGGTCGAGAATGAGTATTACCGTTGCGAGCCGGATACGCCGCGCCGTTTGAAGCACATGCTGACTTTGAAGGAGATGTTGCTGCGCCACGGACTGCGCGCTCCTATCTATACGGCTACGGGGTGGGGAGAGGCCGCTGTACCGGACGGGGAAATGCTGCCTGTATTCGGTGGGTATTGTGATGCTCCGTGGGCAGATACGATAGAAGAACTGCCAGAAAGCAAAAATTTCATTTTCTCTCCCGCATTGAACGATCCGCTAATTGGCACTTATTATTTGGCAGAATTACAAAACGGTGCACTGTGCAGTTGCGAGATAGATAAGTATCCCTATTTGACCGCGGAATTGGGGGGCGGAATGCAGCCCACCGACCATCGACGCGTTGTAGCCTATCCACAGGACGCGGAAGCATTGGCTTTTTGCAAACTTGGCTCCGGTGCCAATCTGCTGGGATATTATATGTATCATGGCGGTACTAATCCGATCGGTCGGCTGAGCACCATGCAAGAGTCTAAGGAGACCTTTTATCCCAACGATCTGCCTGTGCGTTCCTATGATTTTGAAGCGCCGCTGGGCGAATGGGGAACACCGCGCGAGAGTTACGATCGTACGCGTCGCCTCCATTTGTTTTTGCATGCTTGGGGGGATATAGTCGCACGCAGTGTGCCGGATAGACCGTCATGGGGATGTCAGCATCCCGCCGATGGTGAAACACCGCGCGTAGCCATACGGCACGATCCAAGCACCGGAACTGGTTTTGTCTTTATCAATAACTATCAGCGTAAGCGCGTATTGCGTGATCATGTGCATTTTTCCATGGCTTTGGAGTTGCCGCAGGAAACGATCATCACCTTGTCGCGAGATATCAAAAATGGCGAGCAGGCGATCATTCCGTATCATTTGCCGATGGGGAACGCCGTTTTGATGCGCACCAATGCCACACCATTGACATTTATCGGCAATCGTTACTTCTTCTACACTAATGATCTGCCCATTTATGAGTTCTCCAGTGCGGATGAGACGGCTGACCGTGTGGGTAAGAGAGTTGCACCGGATATTATAACACTTTCCGAGTGGGATTCGCGGCATGCTTATCGCTTTGGCAACAAACTGTATATTGCTGATTGCGCTATGTATGAAAAAGAAGGGGTCGTCTATGCAGAGATCGTGAAGGACACGCGCGTGGTCGTTTATGCAGAAACGGGCGATCCGCAGACCCTATTTTTGGAAGCGCCGTCAGGAAAATATGAAGAGGAATGTCGTGTAGAAGAATTGGCAGATGGCAGTTACCGCTTGACGCCGGTATATGGCCCGGAAGGGGAACACATGATGCTGATCGACTATGTGGCAGATAAAGCATATTTGTATGATGAAGAGGAGACGTTGCTCTCTGACTGGTGCACCACAGGTCTGCCATATTGCCCGTCCCTTGCCATGCTGGGGAACCCCGCCACCTTGCACCTGGTGTTGACTGACGATGACCTACCGCGGTATTTTGATATTCCACGCGCTTCCGGTTGCCGCTTAAACGATGTGCGTATTATCTTGCGCCACACGGTGGAAGTGGAACGGCTTGCTTGATCCATATAAAAGAATTGGCGAAGGCAGGGTCACATGATAGAAAAAGAGAATAGAAAGTATTACGAAGCCTATGAGGAGCGCTACAAAACAGCCCACGCCCGGGGTGTCAGTTGGGAAACAGATATCTGCACACCTATTGTAGCAGAGATCCTTCAAAAGTATAAGATCCCCAA
>CAYXDB010000088.1:0-7325 GCA_964463735.1 uncultured Ruminococcus sp.
AGCATACCCTGCACAAGGAAACCAAGTGATCTCTTCCCTGGGTCAAAATTCAGATATGAAAGAGGTTAGATATGGCAGAGAGTAAGGATATGCTCCATCCTGACGCAGAGCAGGAGGAGGAAAACGAGGTCGTGACGGCGGTAGCCGCTACGGAAGACGACGAGCCGGCCAAGAAAAAGAGAAAGAAGAGCGGCCGCAAAGCCAAAAAGGGCGCCGCTGCAACTTCTACCGACCCGGACAAGAAGCCGAACATCTTTGTACGCATGGGGCGCAAGATCGCTACGTTCTGGCGCGAATATTCCAGCGAGGCAAAGAAGGTCACGTGGATGTCCTGGAAGGACGTGCGCAAGAACACGGTCCTGGTCGTGGTCGTGGCAGTCGCCATCAGCGTGGTGATCGGTCTGCTGGATTTCGGTCTTTCCCACGCTATCAGCGCATTGGGCCAATTGGTTTAAGTAAGGATGTGTCATCATGAGTGATATCGATCAGATGAATCTCGGTCCCAGATGGTATGTCGCACACACCTATTCCGGCTACGAAAACAAAGTAAAGAGCAGCATTGAGCGGATCGTTGAGAACCGCGGTCTGGGAGACCTGATCTTCGACGTCCAGATCCCTGTGGAGATCACACACGTGGTCAATGACAAGGGCGTGGAAAAAGAAGTGGAGACCAAGGTATTCCCCAGTTATGTCCTGATCAAGATGGTCATGACGGATGAAAGCTGGCACGTGGTGCGTAACATCACCGGCGTGACGGGCTTCGTTGGTCCCGGGTCCAAGCCGGTGCCGCTGACCGATGCAGAGGTCGAATCTTTGCATGTGGAGAGCCGCACGGCGGAGGTCGGGTTCCATGTGGGTGATGCGGTGAGCATCATCTCCGGTATGTTTGAAGGGTACAGCGGAAAGATCCAGGAGATTTCCGAGGATCAGAAGCAGGTGACCGTTCTGGCATCGACCGGCAAGCGCGACATCCCGATCATCGTAGAAGCAAAGGACATCAAAGTAGTAAACGACTAAGGCTGGCTACCTTTTTCGTTTGGCAGGAGCGTTTCCTGTCTTTCCTGCCCTGCAGGAGAGCCAATTTGTGGGAGGAAGGCAAATTTCTTTATCGCCTTCCGTAGAGTACCACATTCGGAGGTGTAATTTTTATGGCTAAGAAGATCATGGGTTATATCAAATTGCAGTTGCCCGCTGGCAAAGCGACGCCGCAGCCGCCGGTAGGTCCTGCTCTGGGTCAGTACGGTGTTTCTATCCCGAACTTCACCAAGGAGTTCAACGAGAGAACGAAGAACGATATTGGCCTGGTCATTCCGGTCGTGATCACGGTGTTCGCTGACCGTACCTTTACGTTCATTACCAAGACTCCCCCGGCCGCTGTTCTGATCAAGAAGGCCTGCGGGATCGAGACCGCATCTGCTGAGCCGAACAAGACCAAGGTCGCTTCCCTGACGAAGGACCAGGTCCGCAAGATCGCAGAGACGAAGATGCCTGACTTGAATGCCGCCACGGTAGAGGCCGCTATGAGCATGGTCGCCGGTACCGCACGCAGCATGGGCATCACCGTAGAAGACTAAGGCGCAGGAGGATAAATGTAATGAGTATGGGTAAGAAATATAAAGAGAGCGCCGCTCTCATTGAGAAATCCAAGATGTATGACCCCGATGAGGCTATTGCCCTGGTATGCCAGACCGCAAAGGCCAAATTCGACGAGACGGTAGAGCTGCACATTCGTCTGGGCGTTGACTCCCGCCATGCTGACCAGCAGGTGCGCGGTGCCATCGTTCTGCCGAACGGTACCGGTAAGACCGTCCGCACCATGGTATTTGCCCGTGGTGACAAGGCAAAGGCCGCTGAAGAGGCCGGTGCTGACTATGTAGGTGCTGAAGAGTATGTTGCCAAGATCCAGGGCGGCTGGTTCGACTTTGACGTGGTCATCGCTACCCCGGATATGATGGGCGTGATCGGCCGTCTGGGTAAGGTGCTGGGTCCTAAGGGCCTGATGCCGAACCCGAAGGCTGGTACTGTGACGCCGGATCCTGCCCGCGCTGTCAAGGAAGCCAAGGCCGGTAAGATCGAGTACCGTCTGGACAAGACCAACATCATCCACTGCCCGATCGGCAAGGCATCTTTCGGTGCTGAGAAACTGGCTGAGAACTTCAACGCGCTGGTAGGCGCCGTGATCAAGGCAAAGCCGGCGACCGCCAAGGGCCAGTACGTCAAGAGCTGCGTCATCGCCACCACGATGGGCCCCGGCATCAAGATCAACTACGCAAAGTTGAGCTGATCGGTCTGCCGACCATTGCAAAAAGAGCACCCGGACAAAATGTCCGGGTGCTCTTTTTGCATACATGCTCAGGCATCGGCGCCAGGCACCGGGATGATAGGCAGATCGATCCCATCGGGGTCGGTGATCCCCTCATAGTCTTTTTCGCTATGATCGATCTCTTCTTCCTCTGACTTATTGGAATCATCCGCATCGCCGCGGTGGCCTCCATCCATCTGGATGCCGCCGCCCGCCACATCGGTCCAGCGGGGGGAGCATTCCGGGAGGGCGGCGGCCACGCAAAGGCACACGAGCGCCAGGATGCAAATGACGATCAGCATCGTTTTATTCATACGCCCTCCCCTTCTCTTTTTATTCGTGCAAAAGGCCCTGATTTTCCAACATCTTATGCTTCAATTCCCACAGGGCGGGGGAAAGGTCGACATAATACCGATGGGGATTTTCAAAGCGCTTGACTTCTTCCCACAGGGCATCCACCTCTGCTTTGCAATAGGTGCGCAGGGCGTGGATATCCTGCGCGGGATAGACGCATTCCCCCTGGAGGAAGACCGCCTCATGCAACGGGCGGACGATATAGTCGGTGACTGTCTTCTTTTTCCAGGTGTTGATCGGGTCAAAGAGGGTCAGCGGCTGGGTGGGGTCGATCGTCTCATCGGCCAGGGCGATATAATCGGCGATCGGCTGGCCGGTCGCGCGGTCGAAGATGCGGTACGGCTTTTTATACGAGGGGTTGGTGATCTTCTCAGTATTTTCACTGATCTTGATCTTGGGGATGATCTTCCCTGCCGTGTTTTCGACAGCGGCCAATTTATAGACACAGCCGAAGACAGGATCGCTCTTGGCGGTGATGAGCCGTTCCCCTACGCCAAAGGCGTCGATCTGGGCCCCTTGCGAGATCAGATCCCGGATGATGAACTCATCCAGCGAATTGCTCACCACGATCTTACAATCCGTCAGACCGGCGGCATCCAGCATTTTGCGGGTCTTTTTGGAGAGATAGGCAATGTCCCCGGAATCGATACGCACGCCACCGTGCGTGATGCCCTGTTCCTTGAAGACGCGGATCGCCGTGGGGACGCCGCTCTCTAAGACATTATAGGTATCGACCAGGAGGGTCGCATTATGCGGATACATCTTGCAATAGGCGGTGAAGGCATCATATTCATTATCGAACATCTGCACCCAGGAATGTGCCATCGTGCCGGAGGCGGGAATGTGATAATCCCGGTCGCTGATGGTGCAGGCAGTGCTGCTGCACCCGCCGATATACGCGGCGCGTGCGCCGAGGATGGCCCCCTGGGCCCCCTGTGCCCGGCGCGAACCAAATTCGGCGACGGGGCGCCCATCGGCGGCGCGGACGATACGATTGGCCTTGGTGGCGATCAGGGATTGCAGGTTGACGGACAGGAGTACGAACGTCTCGATGATCTGCGCCTCAATGGCGGGGGCACGGACGGTAAGGATCGGCTCCCCCGGGAAAATGGGCGTCCCTTCCCGAATGGCGTAGATATCGCCGGTGAAGTGGAAATGCGCCAGATACTCCAAAAACCCTTCCGAGAAGATGCCCTTCCCGCGCAGGAAGCGGATGTCTTCTTCGGAAAAATGCAGGTCCTTGACATACTGGATGATATGCTCCAGCCCTGCGAAGATGGCAAAGCCACCACCATCCGGGATCGTGCGGAAGAAGACATCAAAATAGGCGATCTCCTGCCCGCGGCCCAGCTCATAGTAGCCGTTGGCCATGGTCAACTCATAAAAATCACAAAGCAAGGTGTAGTTTTCGCTATGCATGCCGTTTATGCTCCTTATTTACGCAAAAAAGATAAAGTAGATCAAAGAATAAGCACCGGAGGCGATCATCAGAGCAGCCAGCGCCAGACATGCGACCCGCACGCCAAGGGACATATGTTTTTCCTGTTTTGCCATATCCTAACTCCTTACATATCCATCCGCATGCAACGCGCGGAGACATTGATCTTTTCATTTTTCATCGACGTGGGGAGGTCTGCCAATATCTTCCCTAACCCGCGGGCGATCACCTCAGCGGCGCGATCCACCACGCGTGCGTTGACGCCGGTGACGCCGGAGATCATCTTATCCAACCCGTCCAGATTGCTCCCGCCCCCACAGAGCAGGATACCACGGCGGAAAACGTCCCCTACGTAAGCGGGCGGGATCTTTTCCACTGCCTCACAGATCGCGGCGATCAGGGCGGCGGTCGGTTCCTCCAGCGCCTCAAACATCTCGTGAGAGGAGATGCGGATCGTCAATGCCTCACCACCGGCTTCTTTTTTCCCGCGCACATCCAGGCGGCGATCCTCCCGCTCGATCCAGACGGTGCCGATGCGCAATTTGATAGCCTCGGCAGAGCGGGAATTGATGCGGATGCCGTATTTGTGGTAGAGGTATGTAGCGATCGCCTGGGTGAAAGAATCCCCGCCCACGTGGACGGTATTCTTATAGTGCATCTTACCGCCGGCCATCAACAGCAGGCTGGTCTGCGAGGCGCCGATATCCACGATCAATGCCGCATCATCCGGCAACAGGCCCATACCGGCCATCGCCGCGACTGGCGAATAGACCAGGAAGGTCTCCCGCGCACCGGCATGCATGGCCGACCACTCCAGCAAAGACTCCTGTTCCTCATTCAGATCAAAGGGGACGGCGATGAGCACGCGCGGCTTGATGATCAGGTTCCCGCAGGTCAGATGCAGTGCATAAGAGAGCATGGTACGTGTGGCATCGGCATCTACGGCGATCCCCTTCTTGAGGGGGCGGAAGACGCGCAGGGCCTTGACCGCATCGGCCGCATCCTCCAATGCCTCGTGCCCGATCGAATACAGGCGATCGTTATCCCGCGTGTAGGCAACGATAGCCGGCTCATTGGCTATGATCTCTTCCTCGGCGGTGCTGACCAGAATGGTCGAACTGCCGAGATCTATTCCGATCTCCTTGGGCATCTGTTACCTCCTTTGCAGAAAAAAATACGCAAGGGGCGCCACAGCGGCGCCCACGCGATACGATACCAATTGTATTATACACCACGATTACGCAGATTGCAATGCGTTTTTTGAGGTTTTTTTAGATTTTTCACATTTCGCCGGGCAAAGGCCGGTCACATCGTGATGGCCAGCACCGCACATATGACCTCCTTCGCCCCTGCGTGGCGCAGGCAGGCGGCGGCCGCGGCCAGAGTGGCGCCGGTCGTGACGATATCATCGATCAGCAGGATGCGGCGCCCCGCAAGTTCCTTTCCGGGGCGGACAGCGTAAGCCTGCTGGGCATGCGAAAGGCGCTCCGTGCGGCTCAGGCGCTTCTGCTCTCCCCCCATCCGGTCGCCCCGCACGAGCAGGTGTTGGAACGGAAGGCCCAGCGCCGCGGCCGTATCACGGGCCAGGGCCGCACCGTGGTCAAAGCCGTAGCGCCGCATGGCGGTGCGTGAACGCGGCGGGTACGTCACGATATAGTCGCCCCCGGCGATCAGCGGGCGCAACGGGGCGGCCAACTCATCGCCCAAAAAGCGTTGCAGGGGGCGCAGGTTATGATGCTTCAGAGTATACAGGAGGCGGTTCTCCGGGAGATCGGCTTCGTGCGGATGGTAGCGAAAGAGCTTGACCGTCTGTTTGACGCGCCCTACGCGTGCCAACACCGGCGGCGTGCACAGGCATTCCGGCAGGCGGCGCCCGCAGAGAGGGCAACAGCGCTCCTTGGCGTTCTCATACGCGGCCTGACAAAGGGGGCAGAGTGCCCCTTCTTCCTCCCACGGGAGGCGCGTGTGGCAGGCGGCGCATTTGGGCACGTAGAGCAGAGAAAGGAGGCGTGAAGACCAATGGGGCATCATAAGGCGTCCTCCGGGCGACATGCGCGCAGGCGTTCTACCAGGCCGGTATAGCGCTTATCGTGCCGGTCATTCTGGATCATGCGGGCGGCGATCTCCCGCACGCCGACCAGCACGACCATGCGCCGTGCGCGGGTGACGGCGGTATAGATCAGATTGCGCGTCAAAAGCTGCGGGGCGCAGGCATAGAGGGGGATGAGCACGACCGGATACTCGCTCCCCTGGCTCTTATGCACCGTGATGGCATAGGCATGCTCCAATTCTTCCAGCATACCGTATTCATACCGCGCCAGGCGGTCGTCATAGCGGATGTACAGGATCTCTTCTGCCGGGCGGATCTCTGTGATGACGCCAATGTCGCCATTAAAGACACCGTTGCCGGTCACGCCATTCTTTTCCCACAGGATCTCATAATCATTGCGTATCTGCATGACGCGATCCCCTTCCCGGAAGACGCGCCCCCGGGCACGCAGTTCTTTTTTCCCTTCCGCTGGCGGGTTGAGCTGCTCTTGCAAGAGAAGGTTGAGCGCTTCTGTCCCTGCCCGCCCCTTGCGCGAAGGGGTGATGACCTGGATCTGCCCGCGGACCTCTTCCCCATAGGCACGCGGCAGACGATGACACAGCAGGTCGGCCACCGTCGGTGCGATCATATCCTCGCGGTTACGCTCTACGAAAAAGAAGTCCCCCTGGCGGGCATCCAGGATAGGCATCTCACCCTGATCGATGCGATGGGCATTGGTGACGATCAGGCTCTCTTCTGACTGGCGAAAGATCTCGGTCAGGTAGACCGTGCGGAAAACGCCGGAGGCCAGCAGATCAGCAAAGACATTGCCCGTGCCGACCGGTGGCAACTGGTCCGCATCCCCGATCAGGATCAGGCGTGCCCCGTTCTTCATCGCGCGCAGGAGCGCGGCCATCAGGGGGAGATCCAGCATCGAAGCCTCATCGATGATGATGACATTCTCATCCAGCGGGTTCTGCCGATTACGGTTGAAGGTGATGCTCTCCCCTTCCCGCCGCTCCATCTCCAGCATACGGTGGATCGTGCGTGCCTCATGGGCGGTGGCCTCCGACATACGTTTGGCGGCGCGGCCGGTGGGGGCGGCCAGTGCCACGTGATCCCCCAGCGCCTCAAAGATCCGCTTCAGCGCCAGGATGACGGTGGTCTTACCGGTACCGGGGCCGCCGGTCAGGGCCAAGACT
>CAYXDB010000089.1:0-7218 GCA_964463735.1 uncultured Ruminococcus sp.
GTGGATATCTACGTGGCGGCACTGGACGAACATCTGAACGAGCATGCCTACATCGTGCCCGGCCTGGGTGATGCAGGCGACCGCCTCTTCGGCACCAAGTAAGCGCGTGCGCGAACTGACAATTGCAAAGAATGATGCCGGACAGCGCCTTGATAAGTTTCTTACCAAGGCGCTGTGTAATATTCCCCCGGCCCTGCTGTATAAGGCGATCCGCACCAAGAAGATCAAGGTCAACCGGCACCGGGCGGAGGGAAAGCAGATACTGGTAGAAGGAGACTGCCTCCAACTATTCCTGCCGGAGGAATTCTTCCCACAGAAGGAACAGGGCGAAGCGGCACAGCATGACCTCTCCCGTATCCAGCCACGCCTGTCTATTTTGTATGAGGACGACAACATCCTGCTCCTGAACAAGCGCCCCGGCGTGCTCTGCCATGAGGATGAAGCCGGGCAGGGCGACACCCTGATCACACATATACAGGCGTATCTCTGCCAGGCAGGGCAATATGACCCGGGGGATGAGCAGTCCTTTGCCCCGGCGCTGTGCAACCGTATCGACCGCAACACCGGGGGGATCGTGATCGCCGCCAAGAATGCCGCCGCCCTGCGCGCCATGAATGAGGCCATCCGGGACGGGCAGGTGCACAAATGCTACCTGTGCGCGGTGCACGGCGTCCCCTCCCCGCGGGAGGCACTGTTGCACGGCTATCTTTACAAGGATAGCCAGCGCAACACCGTCCGTGTCTACGACCGCGACCCCGGGCACGGCGCCAAAGAGATCCGCACCCGCTATCGCGTGCTGGCAACGCACGGGCAGGAGGAGGCGCTGTGCGTGATCGCCCTCCTGACAGGGCGCACCCACCAGATCCGTGCCCACATGGCGCACATTGGCCATCCCCTGCTGGGGGACGGAAAATACGGCATCAACCGCGCCGACCGGACCCGTGGCTATAAATACCAAGCGCTCTGCGCCTACCGGCTCTCTTTTTCCATTCCCACGGGTACGCTCGCTTACCTGGACGGGCGCCGCTTTGCCATCCCCACCTCCGACATCTATTTTGCCCGCCCCTTTCAATGGCGGGAAGAGGATGAAGAAATATGAATGTAAAACGCACCCTTTTTCTGGCGCTCTCCGGTGTGCTGGCCGCCCTGCCCACAGTGTGGAGCGAACTGGGCAGTTTTGCCTTTGTCTCCCTGATCCCGGCCTGCCTGTTGCTCTTTGAAGAATGGCTCTCCGACACGCCACCTTTCCCACCGCGCCATTACTACGCCGCCGGACTGCTCTTCTTCATGACCTATTTCATCACCGCTTTTCACTGGTTCACCTACCTGTGGCCATTGGATTTTGCCGGGCTCTCCCCCGCCGCGGCCGTGGGGGTGATCGCCGCCGCCTGCATCGGCCTCCCCCTGCTCCAGAGCCTGGGATTTTCCTTTCTCTTTTACGGGCTGGCCTGGCTCTGCCGCACGCCGCTTCTGCGCCGGGTGCCCCTGTTGCTCCCCTTCCTGTTCGCCGCGGGGTGGACCGTCTTTGCCTATACGCAAACGCTGACTTGGGCCGGGGTGCCCTGGGCGGCGCAGTTGGCGCTCTCGCAATATCAGCACCTGTGGTTTTTGTCTTCCGCTTCCCTTTTCGGTTCCTATTTCGTCACCTTTATCCTGGCGGCCATCAATGCCTGCCTGGCCTATGCCTTTCTATGGGCGCGGCGCAGCCGGAAGCAGGCACCCGGCGCCCGGCGCCAGGCCTACCTTCCTGTTCGCCGCGGGGTGGACCGTCTTTGCCTATACGCAAACGCTGACTTGGGCCGGGGTGCCCTGGGCGGCGCAGTTGGCGCTCTCGCAATATCAGCACCTGTGGTTTTTGTCTTCCGCTTCCCTTTTCGGTTCCTATTTCGTCACCTTTATCCTGGCGGCCATCAATGCCTGCCTGGCCTATGCCTTTCTATGGGCGCGGCGCAGCCGGAAGCAGGCACCCGGCGCCCGGCGCCAGGCCTACCTCTCCACGGTGCTGGCCGCCTCCCTGCTGGTGGGGAATACGTTCCTCTCCTGCCTGTGCTATGCCGTACCGGCCGCAGAGGGGGAGACGGTGCGGGTCGCCGTCCTGCAGGGGAACATCGCCTCCTCCGAAAAATGGTCATCCGGGAAGAATGCCCTGGCCATCTACGGGGACCTGGCGCGGGAGGCCGCGGCAGAGGGGGCCACACTGATCGTGTGGCCGGAAACGGCCCTGGCCGACTACCTGACCGGCACAAAACTGACCTACGTCCGCACGCTGGCGCAGGAAACGCATACGACCCAGATCGTGGGCGCCTTTGACAGCGTGGCAGACGAAGACGGCACACTGCGGCGCACCAATGCGTTCTACCTCATCGATCCGACCGGTGCGGTGCAGGAGACCCGCTATTATAAGCGCCATCTGGTCCCCTTTGGAGAATACGTCCCCATGGAGGCGGTCATCCGCACCCTGCTCCCCTTTCTCTCCGACCTGGAGATGTTGCGGGACGGCAGTACGCTGATCGCCGGTACCACACCCTCCCTCTTTCAGACCGCGCAGGGCCAGATCGGCGGGTTGATCTGCTTTGACAGTATCTACCCGGACCTCAGCCGGGAGAGCGCCGCGGCAGGCGCCGAACTGCTGGTGCTGGGGACCAACGACTCCTGGTTCTTCGATTCCGCCGCGGTATATATGCACAACGGGCAGGCGGTGCTCCGCGCCGTGGAGAACGGCCGCTGTGTGCTCCGCGCCGCCAACACCGGCATCTCCTCTATCATTTCCGAAAAAGGAGAGATCCTTGCCGCCACAGAGCCGCTGGTGGAAGATTATCTGGTGGCCGATGTTGCCTACCACGCGCAACCGACGCTGTACACGCAGATCGGAGATGTCTTTGTCCTGCTGTGCCAAATGTTCCTGCTGGTGCCCCCGGCCGCGTACCTCATATGCCGCCTCCGGCGCCGGAGAACGTGCCCCCCGCAATGACCCCGCCCCTGTACATCTTTTCCCACCGTCCTGCATATAGCAGATATGCCCTATCTTGTATGGAAAGGAGACCCCTATGACGCAACCACTTCTCATCGCACAGAATCTGTGCAAGACCTATGAACAGCACCTGGCCCTGTCCCACGTCTCCCTACGCTTACAGCCCGGGCGCGTCATCGGCCTGCTCGGCCCCAATGGCAGTGGCAAGACCACCTTCCTGAAATTGGCCGCCGGACTGCTGACCCCCACCGCCGGTACCCTGACCATCGGTGGCTATCCCATCGGCCCGGAGACCAAGCGCATCGTCTCCTATCTGCCGGAGCGCAACAGTCTGCCCCTGTGGATGAACGCCGCCGATGCCGTATCCTTTTTTGAAACGATGTTTGACGATTTTGACCGTGCGGCGGCCGTCTCCATGCTGGAGCGGCTGGACGTCCCCTCCGACCGGCCGATCAAGGCCTTTTCCAAGGGGATGCGGGAAAAGATCCAGATCGTGCTGGTCATGAGCCGCCGGGCCCAGTTGTATCTGCTGGATGAACCGCTGGGCGGGGTGGATCCCGCCTCCCGTGAATTCATCCTCTCCACGGTCATACAACAGGCCGCCCCACATGCGGCGATCCTGTTCTCTACCCATCTGATACGGGATGTAGAACCGTATCTGGACGAGTTCATCTTTTTGCGGCAGGGCGAGGTCATCCGTTACGATGCCACCAAGACGGTGACAGAGCAGGAAGGCCGCTCGCTGGACGAATTGTTCCGGGAGGTGTTCCAATGCTGAAAAAGCTGTATACGCACGACTTCTCTACACAAGAGCGCATCCATATCCCGCTCATGGCCGGGCAATTGGTGGCCGCCCTACTCAACTGCCTGCTCTACTTCCTGATGGAGGCAGTCAGCACCGCCTACTGGGATCTGAGCGGGGCGCTGGTCGAGTGGGGCACCATTGGCGTCTACGGGATCGTCTCTCTTGCCGGTTATGCCCTGCGCGTGGCCCCCTTCCTCTATTGCCTGTACTACTGTGCCAAAAACTTGTATGGGGATGAAGGGTATCTGACGCTGGTGCTCCCGCTCTCCGCCCACCAGCAGTTGCTGGGGAAATATCTTTCCTGCCTATGCTGGGTATGCATCAATGTGGTCGTGACCTTTGTATCCGACCTCATATCCTCCGGCATCCCCGCGCTGGTCAATTATCTGCAATTCGGCTATGATGCCAGTGAGATCGGCGCGTATCTTACAGAGTGGCTGGATCCGTTCACGATCCTTGACAGTTTCCTCTCCCCGGCGCTGTATCTGATGCTGGGGCTGTGTGCGGTGACATTTGGCTGTCTGCTCTGCCGCCGCCACCGGGTGATGGGCACCCTGCTATGCATCCTTGCCATTTCTTTTGCCCTCAGTCTGTTGCAGATCATCCCTTCTCTGCTGGCGCTGGAGACGGATCTTACATGGTTAGCTGATATCCTGCAATATCTGATCTCCCTGGGCGCCGGGGTCGGTGCCTACTTTGCCACCCACTACATGCTAAACCACCGTTTAGATCTGGAATGAACCAAAAGAGCGCCCCGGGCAATACCGTTGCCCGGGGCGCTCCGCTATTTAGTTTAAGTCTCTTTTATTGCAATGATCCGTTTTTTGCCTGTGCACCTGGCTTACAGCCGGGCAAAGCGGCGGGCGCCAGCGCCACGCAGGTATGCGTATAAGCCGGCATCGGCCACGCCGTAGAGCACCAGGCAAAGCAACAGGGAGACCGCAGACGGCATGCCGGTCGCCAAAGCGGAAAAGCCCATCACGCATCCCATGGCCAGCGCCATGAGCATGGCAAGGACCTGCGTCAGAAACACGGCCATGCCATTCTTCAAAGCGGAGGACTCATTGACCCAATCCAGCCGCGGGAAGACCACATTCATCGCCACGCCCAGCAGGGCACTGAAGAGGACCGCCGCCAGCGGCACCAGGAGCAGGAAGAGTACCTCCCACACGCTGGCGCGTACAGCGATCGCAGACAACACCGAAGCCAGCAGAAAGAAGGGGGAGGCAATGGCCACGTGGGCGCCGGCCTTCGCCAGCAGGGGCACATACGGCTCCACCGGGGCGATCCGGGCGATCCACAGGTTCTTCCCTTCCAGCGAGACGGAAGGGGCAGAGATGATCACAAGAGAGGAAAGCAGGCAGAGACTGCCGATGCAGGAAGGGGTAAGCAACCCGGAAAGACCCGGCATCTCCAGCATTTCCAGCGCGGCGAAAACGGTATCCCGGTACACCAGCAGTAAAATGGGCAGTCCCAAGACCAACAGCAACCCGATCCCCTCATTGAACATATACGCAGGGGAGGAAACAAAATGCGTGACCTCCCGCCGCAGGAAAGCTAAGAAGGGGCTGTGCCGTTTTTCCCGCTTTTCCCGGTATACGATACGCTCCCCGGTGCGGCCCGCCGACACGAGCGAAAGATAGGTGCGCGAGAGGAAGAAGAGCGTGACCGCGGCCACCGCCAGGAAAAGCAGGAAAAAGAGCACGGCATACAGCCATTCTCCGGAAACGACCGCACGCCCGACCCAGGAGAAAAAGGTAAGGAACGGGGACATGGCGGTGATAAAGGGAAGAATATTCTCCTCCAGCTCGGTCATGATGCCCTCCATGCCGAAGCACATGGCCATATAGAGCGCAAAGAGCGCGACCATGAGCACGGTGTACCAGAGGTTCTTGTGCCGGATGTGGGAGGCGACCAGCGAGACCAGCCACCCAAGAAAGCAGGAAACACACAGCGAGAAGAACGGTACCACCAACAGGCACAGCGCAAACAGGAGGATGCCGCCGGGCGCCGCCTCTGCAAACAGCAGGTATACAAGAAACGCCGGCACGGCAATGATCGCCGCAAAAAACAGATTGACGCACAACAGCAACGCCATGCGGCTGAGCAGGATCGTCACCGGGCGCAGGGGGAGAGAGAGCAACAGTTCGTTATCCCGCGCGTGATACAGCGCCGACTGGGCGGCAAAGGTAGAGCCGACCAGACAGAGCACAAAGGCCACCATGGTGGCGAAGGAGGGATAAAAAGCCATATCGCCCCCTGCTTCCTGCAGGGAGATCACCATCACCATCAGGATGCAAAACGCAAGGAAGGCGAAGAAAAGGAACAGGAACCCGAGCAGGAGCGCCATGCCCACCAGGCGCCCGGTGCCTTTCTTGGCGGGGGCACCGTTTTTGCGCGTGCGCTGTTGCGGGGAGGAAAGGAGGGAGGCCAGATTCAGGCGCAGTAAGATGCCCAACTGTCTCATACCGCCGCCTCCGTATCTGTGCCCTGCAATTCTAAGAATGCATTCTCCAGCGACCCGTTCCCGGTGACCTCCTCCATGGTGCCGGATGCGATCAGATGGCCTTTTTGGATAATGGCGACCATATCGCACAGTTTCTCTGCCACCTCCAGCACATGCGTGGAGAAGAAGATGGCGCCGCCCGCGTCACAGTGCTCCCGCATCATCTGCTTCAGGAGATGGGAGGCGCGGGGGTCCAGCCCTACGAACGGCTCATCCATAATGATCAGGCGCGGGGCATGGAGCCAGGCGGCCACGATAGAGAGCTTTTGCTTCATCCCGTGTGAATAGGCCGAGATGGGCTGTGCCAGATCCTTCGTCAGGTCAAAGAGGTCGGCATAGCGGCGGATACGCGCCTGGCGTTCTTCCTCCGGCACGCCAAAGATATCGGCAATAAAGTGCAGATAGCGAATGCCACTCAGATATTCATACAGATCCGGATTGTCCGGGATGTAGGCCATCTGTTGCTTGCAGGCGATCGGCTCCTGCCGCATGGAGAGCCCGTTGATGGTGATGTCCCCCGCGTCAAAAGGGAGGATGCCGCAGCAGGCCTTGATCGTCGTGGTCTTGCCGGCGCCGTTGTGCCCAATGAAACCATAGATCTGCCCCGCCTGTATATGCAGGGAAAGATCATCCACAGCGCAAGTATCGCCGTACTTCTTGGTAAAATGATCGATCTTTAACATATCCGCACTCCTTTGTCTCGTTATATAGATGGGTCTGCCGCCCTGGCGCCCGGGGTACACCGCCAAAGGGAGCGCACCGGGAACGCACACATCGAGAAGAACACAGGGCCGTAGTAGAGAGGCACATATGCCAGAGGCTGTGCACTGCCTGCCGCAGTGTTCCTTTTCAAAGCGTGTATTGTAGAACGACAATTTTATTATACACTTTTTTTCAGTAAAGTCAATATGTTGTGAAAAGAACCAAGAAAAAAAG
>CAYXDB010000090.1:0-7204 GCA_964463735.1 uncultured Ruminococcus sp.
ATGCTCAAAGGCCGTGGCGAGGATATGCCGCTTCCCGCGGGCGGCACCGCGCCGCGCCGCAGAGAGCAGGGCCTGGTTGTCCGCCTCACTGCCGCCGGAGGTGAAATAGATCTCCTCCGGGCGTGCATGGAGGCAGGCGGCGATCCGACAGCGTGCATCGGCCAGCGCTTCTGCCGCCGCCTGCCCCACGCTGTGCAGGCTGGAGGGGTTCCCATAGGTGGTCGCAAAACATTCCGTCATGGCGCGGATAGCGGCAGGGTGCATCCGCGTGGTGGCGGCATTATCGACATAGACTGTTTTCATGGTGTACCTCCTTCGTCAAATAGACCGGTGGAAAGATAGCGCTCGCCCGTGTCCGGCAACAGGGCAACGATGCGCCGCGCGGCGTTCTCGGCCCGGCCGGCCAGCTCTATGGCGGCGTGCAGTGCCGCACCGGAGGAGATGCCGCAGAGGATCCCCTCTGTTTTGCCCAGCATGCGGGCGGCGGCATAGGCGTCCTCATCCGCGACCGGCAGTACTTCATCGTAGACATGGGTGTCCAGCGTGCGGGGGATAAATCCCGCGCCGATCCCCTGGATGCCATGCGCCCCGGCCACCCCGGTCGAAAGAACGGGGGAGCGGCGCGGCTCTACGGCCACGATGCGCGTCTGCGGGGCTACTTCCTTCAGATAGCGCCCCACACCGCTGATGGTGCCGCCCGTCCCCACCCCGCAGACGAATACATCCGGCGCACCGTCCAGCGCTTCGCAGATCTCCGGGCCGGTCGTGGCATAATGCGCCTGGGGATTGGCGGGATTGTCAAATTGTCCGGGGATAAAACTGTCCGGGATCTCGGCGGCCAGCGCATTGGCACGCTCGATCGCGCCGCGCATCCCCTTTGCCCCCTCGGTCAGGATCAGTTCGGCGCCGTAGGCACGCATCAGGGTGCGGCGCTCCTGTGACATGCTGTCCGGCATGACGATGATCAGGCGATAGCCCCGCGCCGCGCAGATGCCCGCCAGCCCGATGCCGGTGTTGCCGCTGGTCGGCTCTATGATGACGGTGCCCGGGCGGATGCGCCCCTGGCGCTCTCCCTCCTCGATCATGAAGAGGGCGGCGCGGTCCTTGACCGACCCCGTTGGGTTCAGGTATTCCAGTTTGGCATAGATCTGCGCCGGGAGGTGGCAGGCCGCCTCGATACGCGTCAGGCGCAGCAGGGGCGTGTGGCCGATCAGTGCGGAAGAAGAGGTGTAATAATGTGCCATGGTCGTTCTCCTGTTCTGGCAATCGCTTGCCCTAGTATTCTTTTCACCTGTATTATACCACGTTCTACCTACCTTGTCAATAGGTAAAAGCAATGTTTTTTCATTCGGGGATTGTTTTTAGTAGGAAGGCATGGTATAATGGAGGCACAGACTGCCAGGCAGAGATGTGCCTAGCACATTTGCCCCGCGGGGCGGGGAGAAGATGGGGGAGAGAGTTATGCGTGTGGCAACATTGGGGGAATATATGCTGCGCCTGTCGCCGGAGGGGTATCTGCGCCTGGAGCAGGCAGATCGGCTCTGCGTCCATTTTGGCGGGGGAGAGGCCAATGTGGCTGTCGCCCTGAGCGTGCTGGGGGTCGATACGGCTTACGCGACCTGCCTGCCGGCCAATGCCATGGGCGATCATGCGGTCAATTCGTTGCGCCGCTACGGGGTGGATACTTCCTGCGTGGTGCGCGGCGGTGAGCGGATCGGCCTGTATTATTATGAAAAGGGGATCTCCGAGCGCGGGGGCAAGGTCATCTATGACCGGCGCCATTCCGCCTTTGCCGAGATGGGGGCGGATACGCTGGATGTGGCGCGCCTGCTGTCTGGTGCAGACTGGTTCCACATCACGGGGATCACACCGGCGCTGTCCCCCAGCGCCCGCGCCGTGGCGCTCCGCGCGATGCACCTGGCACGGGAAAAGGGGCTGACGGTCTCTTTTGATCCCAATTATCGCGCGTCTCTCTGGAGCAGGGAAGAGGCGGCCCCCGTCCTGCGGGAACTCACGGCCTGCACCGACGTGCTGATCACCAATATGGGCCAAGCGGCCGATGTGTATGGCTTGGCCGGCATGGATGAACTGGCCACCGCGCAGGCCCTGCAGGCGCAGTATCACTGCCGCTATGTGGTCCTGACGGACCGTGTCTCCCGCAGTGCACGGGATAATGACTATAGGGCCGTCATGTATCACGCAGGCACGCTCTATCGCTCCCGCGTCCATCGCATAGAGGTGGCCGACCGCGTGGGCGCGGGGGACGCTTTTGCCGCTGGGCTGATCTATGGCCTGGGGCAGGGGCGGGATGCCCAGGCCAGCCTGGAGCTGGCTACCGCCGCCGGGGCGCTCAAACACACGGTGGAGGGGGATCAGGCCATCTTCACCCGCGCAGAACTGGAGGCGTCTGCCGCCGGGCAGGGCGCCGGCTATATCCAGCGCTGAACGGGCAGGCACTTTCTTCCTATAAGTAAAACAGGCGCGATGCTCAGTAAGAGTATCGCGCCTGTGGTCTATTATCCTGGGTCAGGTGCGGTCACCCGAGGTATCGTACTTCTTGCGGGCGACATAGGAGGTGTGCAGGTATTCATGCGCCTTGTGGCAACCATACCCTTCAAAGAATTTGCCATCGCCATACAGCGCCGCCACGATGGGCGACTTGTGCGATTTGCGCAGGGTGGCCGCCTCGTCAGCGTCATAGAGCGCCTTGGCACGCAGGGCCTTGATGTCCTTGGTGTCGCGCACATACTGCGGCTGGATCGGTTGCCCGCCGCCGTTGACGCACCCACCGGGGCACCCCATGATCTCGACGAACGTCCAGTCGCCTTCACCGGCGCGGATGCGATCCATGATCTCCTTGGCCGCTTTGGCACCGCTGGCCACGGCGACCTTGATGTCCATCCCGGCGATCTTGTAGGTGGCCTCCTTGAAGGAAGCTGTGCCGCGCACTTCTTCAAATACGATGCTGTCGTTGTCCTTACCGGTCAGCCAATCGTTGGCGGTACGCAGGGCCGCCTCCATCACGCCGCCCGTAGCACCAAAGATGACGGCGGCGCCGGTATCCTCGCCCAGCGGCGCATCAAAGGCCTCATCGGGCAGGTCGGCATATTTCAGGCCGGCGCGGGAGATCATACGGGCCAGTTCACGCGTGGTGATAGAGATGTCAACATCCGGCACGCCAGCGGCGGACTCGTCTTCCCGCTGTACCTCAAATTTCTTGGCGGTACAGGGCATGACGGCCACGACCGTGATATCCTCGGCATTCCAGCCCATCTTTTCGGCATAATAGGTCTTGATCATGGCGCCGGTCATCTGCATGGGGGACTTGCAGGAAGAGAGATGATCCAGCAGTTCCGGATAATAGAACTCGGCAAATTTGACCCAGCCGGGGGAGCAGGAGGTGATCATAGGCAGTTTCCCGCCGTTCTTGACGCGCTCCAGCAGTTCGTTGGCTTCTTCCACGATGGTCAGGTCCGCGCCGAAATCGGTGTCAAACACCTTTTCAAAGCCCAGGCGGCGCAGGGCGGCCACCATCTTGCCCTCCGTGTTCGTACCGATCGGCATGCCAAATGCTTCTCCCAGCGCGGCGCGGACGGCCGGTGCCGTCTGCACGATCACGTGCTTAGTGCTGTCGCCCAGGGCGGCCCATACGCGGTCGGTGTCGTCTTTTTCGGTCAGGGCGCCGGTCGGGCAGACGACGGTGCACTGGCCGCAGGAGATACAGGGCGTCTCGTTCAACTGGATGTTGAAGGGAGAGCCGATGCAGGTATCGATACCACGGTTGTTGGGGCCGATGACGGATACATATTGCTCCCGGCAAACGGCTACGCAACGGCGGCACAGGATGCACTTGTTGTTGTCGCGGATCAGATGCGGGGCCGAGGTGTCCAGTTCATAGACAGGGCGGTATCCCTCGTAGGCATGAGAGTCTACGCCATATTCTAAGCACAGCTTCTGCAATTCGCAGTTGGTCGAGCGGACGCAGGACAGGCAGTTCTTGTCGTGGGTGGAGAGCAACATCTCCAGGGTCGTTTTGCGGGCCTCCCGCACGCGGGGCGTGTTGGTCTGGATCTCCATCCCGTCCGTCACCGGATAGACGCAGGCCGTGACCAGGCCGCGGGCACCGGTCGCTTCTACGACGCAGATGCGGCAGGCGCCGATCTCGTTGATCTCCTTCATATAACAAAGGGTGGGGATCTCCACACCGGCCGCCCGTGCGGCCTCCAGAATGGTAGAGCCCTTGGGGACGCTGACGGCGATGCCGTTTACTTTAACATTGAACATTTCCATGGCTTCTCCTCCTTACCCTTTCTTAATGGCCTTGAACTTGCTGCAATTGCTCATGCAGGCACCGCACTTGACGCACGCACTCTGGTCGATCTCCATAGAGGCCAGTTTGTGGCCGGGGGCGATATAGTTCGTACGGCGGATCGCATTGGCAGGGCAGTTACGGGCGCAGATGCCACAACCCACGCATACGTCTTTGTCGATGATGTATTGCATCAGATCTTTGCAGACGCCGGCCGGGCACTTCTTGTCTACTACGTGCGCTACATATTCGTCGCGGAAGAACTTCAGGGTCGAGAGGACGGGGTTGGGGGCCGTCTGGCCCAGACCGCACAGGGAATTGGACTTGATGTAGTTGCAGAGCGCCTCCAGCTTATCCAGATCGCTGAGCGTTCCTTCTCCGCGGGTGATCTTGTCCAGCATCTCCAGTAGGCGCTTGGTACCTACGCGGCAGGGGGTGCATTTGCCGCAGGACTCATCCACGGTGAATTCCAGGAAGAATTTGGCCATATCGACCATGCAGGTGTCCTCGTCCATGACGATCAGACCGCCGGAGCCCATCATACAACCGATGGAGATCAGGTTGTCATAATCTACAGCCGTCTGGATCAGGCTGGCCGGGATACAGCCGCCGGAGGGGCCGCCGGTCTGCGCCGCCTTGAATTTCTTGCCGTTCGGCACACCACCGCCGATCTCGTTGACGATCTCATCCAGCGTGGTCCCCATAGGGATCTCCACCAGGCCTGTGTGCTTGATCTTGCCGCCCAGGGCAAAGACCTTGGTACCCTTGGAGCGCTCGGTACCCATGGAGGCGAACCATTCCGCCCCGCGCAGGATGATCTGCGGGACGTTGGCAAATGTCTCTACGTTGTTCTCCACGGTAGGGGAGTCGTACAGGCCGCGGACGGCCGGATACGGCGGGCGGGGGCGCGGTTCACCGCGGTTGCCCTCGATAGAGGTCATCAGGGCCGTCTCCTCGCCGCAGACGAATGCGCCAGCCCCCAGACGGATGTCCATATCAAAATCAAAGCCGGAGCCGAATATGTTCTTGCCCAGCACGCCGTTTTCCCGCGCGGCCTCGATGGCGGCCTGCAACCGGTGCACAGCGATGGGGTATTCTGCACGGACATACACATAGCCGCGGGTCGCGCCGATCGCGTAACCGGCGATGGCCATGGCCTCAATGATGCAATGCGGGTCGCCCTCCAGGACCGAGCGGTCCATGAATGCGCCGGGGTCGCCCTCGTCCGCGTTGCAGACGACATATTTCTGCGGTGCCTTGTTCGGGGCACAGAGCGCCCACTTGCGCCCGGTGGGGAAGCCACCGCCGCCGCGGCCGCGCAGTCCGGACTCGGTGATCACGCGGATCACGTCCTCGGGCTGGTATTCCGTCAGGACCTTGGCCAGCGCCTGATAGCCGTCCATGGCGATGTATTCGCGGATGTCCATCGGGTCGATCACGCCGCAGTTGCGCAATGCCACGCGCACCTGTTTTTTATAGAAGTCGGTCTCGTTCAGTTTCTTGATGGCGTCACTGTCTGCGATCACGGTCTCGTCATAGAGCAGGTCGCGGCAGATGTGGCCCTCTTTCAGATGCTCTTTGACCACGCGGGGGACGTTTTCCACGTCCATGCGGGAATAAAAGGCCCCCTCCGGATATACGATCATGATCGGGCCCAGGGCACAAAGGCCAAAGCAACCGGTCAGGACGACGTGCACGTCCTGCTCCAGCCCGTTGGCGCGGATCTCTTCCTTTAGTTTTTCAACGATCTTTTCACTGTGGGATGAGGTACAGCCGGTTCCGCCGCAGACCAGGACATTGTGCTTGCAGGCGGCCTGCACGCCTTTCATCGCCTCGGCACCCTTGCGGAGAACCACGTGCTTCAGATTGGCGGCGCGGAGCTCGTTCAACTCTGCCACTGTTTTCATGTATGCTTCCTCCTAAAATGATGGTGTTCGTCCTCTTGTGTATCCCGCGCGGCAACCGTTTGCCTGCCGCGGGCGACCGGTGGGCTTTGCAAACTGCCGGATCCTTGCCGGAGTGGAGCAGGCTGCCCAGCGCTGGTGCGGCGCGGTGCGGGGAAGGGAAAAGCGTGTCAGGTACTTATTCGTATTTTGCCAGGACGGCGGGGACGTCCTTTGCCGTCAGGCGGCCGTAAACTTCCTCGTTCACCGTCAGGACGGGGGCAAGCCCGCAGGCGCCGATACACCGGCACGCCGTCAGAGAGAACTTGCCGTCCGGGGTGCATTCGTCTGCGCCGATCCCCAGGATCTCCTGCAACTTGCCAAAGATCTCGCCAGATCCCTTGACGTAGCAGGCAGTCCCCAGGCATACAGAGATCGCATACTGCCCCTTCTGTGCCAGAGAGAACTGGGCATAAAAGGTAGAGACGCCGTATACTTTTTCCAGCGGCACGTCCATGCCCTCGGCGATCATCGCCTGTACTTCCATAGGTAGATATCCGTAGATGCCCTGCGCTTCCTGCATCACAGCCATCAGGCGGCTCTTGTCATGCCGGTTCTCAGCAAGGACGCGATCCAGTTGCGCCTTTTGCTCGGCGGTGCCTTTGAATGGAAGATTGCTGATTTTCTTCTGCATAATCTCTTCTCCTTGATAAAATAAGTACGGGCGCCGGCAGTGACACGCGGCCACATCGCCACGATACGTATGCAAACATTCTACCACATTTTTTCGTCACTTGCAAGGGCTTTTGTGCATTTTCCCTGCCGATTTTGCAAAAAAATGTTCCGCCAGAAGGCAAAAATGCCATATCAATTCCTACAAGGGGGTATGTGCCCGGCGCATATCTGCCATAAAAAGGGCACCGTGGCGAAAAAATGCAAGAAAAATGCAAAAAGGGGTTGACAAACCGAAAAAAACATGGTATACTTTCAAAGCCTGCGCGGGGGAGAGCCC
>CAYXDB010000091.1:0-7174 GCA_964463735.1 uncultured Ruminococcus sp.
GCGTGCGAGTTGCGTGCGAGTTTGTGCCCTTATGGCCGCCTGATCGCTATAGCGTGCAACGGGCAGGGGCGCGGGCTTTTTGCGCCGCGGCTCATATGCTGTCCGGCATCTCGGACGTCTCCTGTTCCGGTTGCGGGGCGCGGCGTGCGCGGACGCGGGTGACCAGCTGGGCGATCCCATACGGGAAGAAGAAGGGCAGGGTCACATAGACCGCATACACACACAGCGTGTAGAACCACGGGACGGCATCATACACCGTCTGGATAAAGGGGAATATCTCCCCCAGGTTATACGGGCCGGTCAGGAACATCATGTTGCAATGCTCCACCTCCGGGTCCACCAGCAGATACAGCAGGTTGACGCACAGCGAGAAGGTAACGGCCGGGATGGTATAGGAGAGGTACTTGCGGTACCCCTGCATATCAAAGCGGAAATAGCCATTGACCAGATAGGAGAGCCCCACGATCATCATCGCAGAATGGAAGAACATGCTGTAACAGGGCAAAAAGTGCACCATGGGATAGGTCGCGACAGAGGTCATGGGCAACACAAGGAACACGCACCCGGCCACGATGCCGCCCCCGGCGATGTACCCCTTGGCGGCCTCATGCAGGCGGCCACGGCCAAAGCCGAGCAACCAATACGAATAGATGGCGAAGGAGCAATAGGACAGCGGCAACCAGTGATTGGGGGTCCAGCCGCCGTGCGCCCAGTTGAAGGCGATCTTACACAATTCCAGGCAGGTGACGACGATGGCCAGCACCCGCGCCATGCGGTCCAACTGTGCCTCCGGCACGCCACGCGAGCGATAGACAAAAAAGGCGATCAGACACAGGCACGCGGCGGCCACGATGAGTGCCGTGGGAGACAGCACCCCGCACGGCTCTACCCCGGCGGCCTGCATATCCCCTTCCCATATCAAAAAGTTTTCAAACATAGCGTATCCACTCCCACCTTCTCAAAAATATACCTGCCTCCCCGGCAACGCGTCATTTACAACATATACATTATACCAAAGGCGCCCGCAAAAAGCAACTGTTTTCCCCAAAAAATAAGCAGACGCCCTGTGTCTGTTGCCGTGCCGGGTGGCACGGGGTGCCGCCCGGCGCAAAGGGAATTCAGAACACACGGGTGCCGTTTTCTTTGGCGGTTGCCGTTCCCCGCACCGGGGAAGCGGGGGCGGCAGGCTCTTGCGGGGCAAGGAGACGTGCCAGGAGCAGTTCTACTGCCAGGTAGTCCCCCGCGCCCCGCCCGCTCTTATAGGCGGTATCCAGGGAACAGCACTGGGCCAGCGCCTGCCCCCACCATTCTTCCTCCCGCCGCTTGACACAGCGCACGTACAACGTGGCCTTATATTCATGCATCTTCATGCATTTGGCCACGGCCGGGGCCTGCATCCCCTCTGCCACCAGCTGGGAGACGGTGACCAATTCCGCATAGATGCGGGCAAGGGACGCGATGGCCATGGCGGGATCGACCCGCCGCAATTGCATATCCCGCAGGCAGGCATAGGCACGGGCGGCGTCCCCTTCCAGGATCGCATTGCTCAGGCCAAATGCATCGCTCTCGCTCGTGGGGGCGCAGACCAGCGCCACATCGGCGGGCAGGATCTCCCCGCGTCCCTGCGCCCGCACGTAGGCGACCAGTTTGTCGATCTCCCCGGAGAGCACATCCATGCTCCGCCCACAGCGTTGCAGCATCAGGGAGGGGATCTGCGGCTGTGCCGCCACTCCCTCATGGGCAAAGTGCCGCGCGATCCACTGGCACAGGGCGGCTTCACCCGATCTTTCAAAATACAAAACGGAGGCGCACTGGGAGAGCGCCGTATAGAGCCGGGAGGGGCGCCGGGGCAAGGTGCCTACATCCAACTGCCCCGCATCGACCATAAAGACCGTGACCGTCTCCGGATACGCAGAGGAGGCCTCACAATAGGCGGCAAAGCGGGTGCGCTCCTCCTCCCGCATGGCATTGAAGTCGCCCAGGTGCCACTCCAGCAATTTGCGTTCCGCCATCATGGGGGGCGCCTCCCGGGCGTCCGTCAGGTAGGGCAGGTCGATCCGCTCCCCTTCCCCCACCACGTGGTTGAAGGCATCCAGCGAGGGATCCGGCAACAGGGTGCGGCGGATCTGATTCAGATAATAGCGCTTCAAAAAGTCTTCTTCCCCGCACAGGATATAGACACCGGAGAGTTGCCCGGTCTTGAGCTGTGCTTTCAGTTCAGCCGTTTGCATCGCCGCCTGCGTCCTCCTTTTCTCCTTTTTCTTCTCCTTCTTCTCCCGGTGTCCACGCCAGACGCAGGATCGTGCGCCGCCTGGCACCGGAAAAGAGCAACTCATAATCCAAGAGCAGGGTGCCCCCCGTGCCCTGCAGGTCGTTTTCCACCCGGCGGGTCCGGCAGGTAAGCGACAGATCGCCCACGCCGGGCAGGGTGTATGCCCCGGCAGCCCCTTCCCCGGGGGCAAAGCGCAAAGAAAGGCAGCTCTCCCCCTCTTGCCGCATATTCACGACACACGGTGTGCCCGGCGCGAAAGTGAAAGTGACCGTGTGCCCCGCATCCCCCGCTAAGGCCGTACAGCGCAGGGTGACGGACGTGCCATCTTCTTCCCATATGCCATGATAGTGCTGTTCCAGCCGCTCCCCGCGGCCTTCTTCATCAAAGAAGCGGGACAGGATCTTTACCGGCATGGTCTTCTCCTTTCACGCAGGAGGGCAGGCCCCGCGGCCTGCCCTCCTGCTGTATGGCGTACAGGGGCCCCTGTACGGCGCCGCGCATCAGCGATCCTGCTTCTTGCGGCGATTGTAGTCAGAATGCGGATTCACGATCTCCCGCCAATCCAGGCTCCCGCGGTCCAGCGCCAGCACCAGCACCTCGGCCGTTGCGATATTGGTAGCCACCGGCACGTTATTGATGTCGCACTGCCGCAACAATTCATTCATGACGGCGGGGGTGGTGTGGTGCTTATCCCCGTCCCGGAAATAGAGCAACATATCGATCTCGTTATAAATGATGCGGGAGGTGATCTGCTCCATCCCGCCGATCTCGCCCGGTAACATCTGCTCGATCTCCAGCCCGGTGGCCGCCGCCACATATTTGCCGGTCGTCTGCGTAGCGCAGAGCGTATGGTGGCCAAGAATACCGCTGTACGCGATACAGAACTGTGCCATCAGTTCCTTTTTATTGTCATCCGCTATGATCGCAATATCCATATACCCTCCTTTGCGCTCTTGCCTTTTTGGCGATTGTGACAGTTTTTACAAATCATTTTAATTATACTCTATTTTTTTGTTTATGTCAATCGCTATCCGATAATTTCTCCAACTTTTTTCTTCCCGCCGCCATAAGATGAAAAATTTCCCCACAAAAATGCGACTGGGGGGACACAAAGCGGCCAAAGCGGTGTATAATAAAGGAGAAATACCAAGCATAGGAGGTACCCCATGGAACGAAAAAGCGGCGTCCTGCTCCCCCTGTTCTCCCTGCCCGGCGCCTATGGCATCGGCACGCCGGGGGAAGAAGCGCGGCACTTCATCGATCTGCTGGCCGCAGGTGGCTTCACCTGGTGGCAGATGCTCCCCCTCTGCCTGCCCGGCGAGGGGAACTCCCCTTACCGTTCTTTCTCCGCCTTCAGCTACAATTATCTGTGCATCGACCTTCCCACGTTATATGAAGAAGGATTGCTGACAGCAGAGGAACTGCGCCAGGCAGAAGAGCCGTCCCCCTATCTCTGCCCCTACCCCCGCCTGTGGGAGGAGCGCATGGCGCTCCTTTCCCGCGCCGGGGTGCGCCTGCGCGACCGGGGGCCCGTCTACGCTTTCTTAGACGAGCATCCACACCTGGCGCAGTTCTGCCGCTTTATGGCGGTGCGGGAAGAAAACGGCGGCCGCCCCTTCCTCTCCTTCCAGACCGAGCGATACCGGGAAGAGGTCTTTTATACCTACGCCTTTACCCAATACGTCTTTTACACGCAGTTCCAGGCACTGCATACGTATGCCGCACAGCACGGTGTGCGCCTGATGGGAGACCTGCCCATCTACGTGGACCACGAAAGCGCGGACGTGTGGGGGGCGCGGGAACTGTTTGCCCTGCGGGAGGACGGCACCCCCTCTGCCGTGGCCGGCGTCCCGCCCGATTATTTCTCCGCGACCGGGCAGAAGTGGGGCAACCCGCTGTATGACTGGGCACGCATGCAACAGGACGACTACGCCTGGTGGCGTGCACGCCTGCGCCACACCCTCGCCTGCTTTGATGGGGTGCGCATCGACCATTTCCGCGCCTTTGCCTCTTACTATGCGATCCCGGCCGATGCGCCGGACGCCCGCACCGGGCAGTGGCTCCCGGGGCCGGGGATGCCCCTGGTGCAGGCCCTGCAGGAGGAAGCGGGAGAGGCGCTGATCGTGGCGGAGGATCTGGGGTGTGAGACGCCGGATGTACAGCGTCTTCTCTCTGACAGCGGCCTGCCCGGCATGCGCGTCCTGCAATTCGGTTTTCTCTCTCCCGGTGCCAGCCCGCACCAGCCCCATGCCTACCCACACCGCACGGTCGCCTATACCGGCACGCATGATAACGGCACCCTGCTCAGTTACCTGCTGGAGCTGACGCCCGCCGCGCGGGCCCACGTCTTTGACTACTGCGGGTATCAGGGGACCGATATCCAGGCGGGGTTTGACGCGGTGCTGCGCACGATGCTCTCCTCCCACGCGGGGCTGGTCATTTTGCCGGTGCAGGACCTTTTGCGCTATGGGTGTGACACCCGCATCAACCGCCCCGGCACGCCCCGGGGGAACTGGGAATACCGCGTCACGCGGGAACAGCTGGACAGCCTGGATCTGCCGGCCCTGCATCATTACAACGCCCTGTACGGGCGCCTGTAATTTTTTCAGGCCACACGGGTCCCCCTTTTTGCAAAAAACGGCCCCTATGGCTTGCATCCGGCGGGGCGATGTGGTATACTGAAGGAAAAGACCTGTGCGCCATATAAAATATGTAAAAAAGAAAGGAAAGACCCCATGAGCGTTTATCGTATGCGATTTGGAGAACCGGAGGAGGCCGTCCCCTCCCGGTACGCCCCGGCCCCGCTGTGTGATATTCTGGAGGAGGTGCCGGAGGGCGCCCGCTCTATACAGGCGGAGATCTCCCGCCGCGGCGTGAAGCTGACCATGCCGATCGACCCCAAGGCCGGGATCTACGGCTTTGGCCTGCAGATGAAGAGCTTTCAACAGCGCGGCAAAAAGAAATTCATCCGCCCGAATGCCGACCCCATTGCCGACAGTGGGGACAGCCATGCCCCTGTCCCGTTCTTCGTGACGACGGCAGGCTTTGGCCTCTACATCGACACGGCGCGGTATGCCACCTTCTATTGCGGCAAGGAACTGCGGCCGGAAGGCGAGGGGGAGATCGCCTCTGCCCAATGGAAGAAGATGACCTCCGACTTCGCCGAACTGTATGCCATCCGGGAAACGGGCAAGCACACCATCCTGACGGTCGAGATCCCGGTCTGCGAAGGGGTGGATGTCTATTACATCACGGGGGACACGGTGCTCTCTATCGTCTCCCAGTACAATCTGCTCTCCGGCGGCGGGTGCATGCCTCCCCTGTGGGGGCTGGGATGCTTCTATCGCTGTGATATGAAGTTCCGGGACAGCCAGGTGCTGGCCATGGCCGATTCTATCCGCGCCCTGGACATCCCCTGTGACATCCTGGGGCTGGAGCCGGGCTGGCAGAGCGCCGCCTATTCTTCCTCCTTTGTCTGGGATGCGACCCGATTCCCGGAGCCGGAGAAGACCATGCGGGCGCTGTGCGACCGGCATTTCCACGTCAACCTGTGGGAACAGGCGTTCGTGCACCCCTCCTCCCCGCTCTATGCCTCTTTGGCACCGCACAGCGGCGATTATCTGGTCTGGGGCGGCCTGGTACCGGACTTTGCTACGCCGCAGGCGAAAGAGATCTTTGCTACCTATGAGCGTTCCCTTGCCGACATGGGCGTCAGCGGGTTCAAACTGGATGAGTGCGACGGCAGTGACTACACCGGCGGCTGGACGTTCCCCAACTGTGCCTCCTTCCCCTCCGGTATGGATGGGGAGCAGTATCACAGCCTCTTTGGCACCCTGTTCTGCGAAATGGTAGAACAGGCATTGGGGAAGACACGCACGCTCTCCGAGGTGCGCAACCTCGGTTCTCTGGCTGCCTCCCACCCCTTTGTGCTGTATTCTGACCTGTACGGGCACAAGGACTTTTTGACGGCGCTGGTCAATGCCGGCTTCTCCGGCCTGCTGTGGGCACCAGAGGTGCGGCACGCAGAATGCGCAGAAGATCTGCTGCGCCGGATCCAGATGGTCATCTTCAGCCCGCAGGCGCTGGTCAATGCCTTCTACCTGGCCGAGATGCCCTGGCAGATGCACGGGTGCACCGATGCGGTGCGCGACCTGTTCCGCCTGCGCATGTCGCTGTTGCCGTATCTGTACACTGCCTTCTATGATTATCACACGACCGGCAAGCCCCCGGTCCGCGCCCTGGTCTGCGACTACCAGGACGAGGAGGCGGCGCGTGACTGCGCCGATGAATATCTGTTCGGGGACGCGATGCTGGTGGCGCCGCTGACCTACCCGGAGAAGGAGCGGGACGTCTACCTGCCGCAGGGCGTGTGGCATGAACTGTTCACTGGTGAGATCTACGAAGGCGGCGTGCATCACCGCGTGACCGACGGGATCCCGGTCTACGTGCGGGACGGTTCCCTTCTCCCGTGGGCGGAGCCGGTCAATTACCTGACAGAAGAACGCCTGCAGGTGCACCTGCGCGCCTTCGGAGATGTGAGCGGGGCCGTTTGCCGCCTGGCGGACGACAGCGATGACACGACGGATGCGACCTATCACCTCTACACCCTGCGCGCCGGGGAAACGGGTGACATCGGCCGCCATTATCACATCACAAACTGAGACAGACCGGCGCCCCCGCACGGGGCTGTCACACACCGATATCTGCCTGGAGCAAAACAGGGGTTTCTCATTCAGCCCGTTACGTAACCTTCGCATGGCCCCCTCCGAGAGTCGGCGTATGGCGCTCTTTTTTGCCTCTCTGCGGGCGCGGAAGGAGCCGCGCAATACAGGCCTCCCTCTGGAAGGGAGGTGGTGAGCGCAGCGAACCGGAAGGAGCAAGCGTACCGCAATGTTAGGTTTC
>CAYXDB010000092.1:0-7056 GCA_964463735.1 uncultured Ruminococcus sp.
ATATCAAAAATCGCCAGAAAAAGCAATAGATTCGGGAAAAGTTGTGCGAGATACTGACCAAAAAATGCCCTGTACTTTTCGCGCGGCCGCGGGGGATATTCTTTTTGCACAAAGCGCCTCCCCGTTTTTTGTGGAATGTGGCGATTTTTCAAAAAAGCGCCGGCCCGCCCTTGACTTTCCCCCTACTTTCTGTTATACTTAACTTGGTTGAAAACTTTGCCAGATCGAAAGGAGCGTACTATGAAAAAGAGACCTGCCCACCTTGGGGTCATGATCGATATGTCACGCAACGCCGTGATGCACGTAGAGGGGCTGAAGCGGTTCTTCTCCCTGTTGGCCAAAATGGGCTATAACTGTGCCATGCTATACACCGAGGACACGTATGAAGTGGAGGGAGAGCCGTATTTTGGCTATATGCGGGGGCGCTATTCCGTCGAAGAATTGCGCGAGCTGGATGAATATGCCGCCTCTGTGGGTATCGAACTGATCCCCTGCATCCAGACCCTGGCGCATCTGAACGCCTATATCCGCTGGGAGAAGACCCCGGTGGACTGCGAAGACATCCTGCTGACGGATGACGAACAGACCTATGACCTGATCGACCGGATGTTCCGCACCCTGTCCGGCTGTATCCGCTCCCGCAATATCCATATCGGCATGGATGAGGCCCACATGCTGGGACGCGGCAAGCATCTGGATCTGCACGGCTATGAGAGCGCCAACAGCGTGATCAAGCGGCACCTGGCGCGGGTATGTGAGATCGCCAAAAAATACGGATATGAGACGCCCATGCTCTGGGCGGACATGTTCTTCCGCACCTGGAATGACGGGCAGTATTATGTAGAGAAGAAGGTCGTCCCGCCGGAGGTGGTGGAGGCCATGCCGCAGAACGTGATCCCGGTCTACTGGGACTATTACCAGAACGAAGAAAAGATCTACGACGACATGATCTACAACCACAAGCAGCTCTCCGACAAGACCTGGTTCGGTGGCGGCGTCTGGTGCTGGTCCGGGTTGGTCCCCTTCAACGGCCGTTCGCTGGAGAACATGCTCCCTGCCCTGCGCGCCTGCCAGAAGAACGGCATCCGCGACATCTTCTTCACCATGTGGGGGGATGGCGGTGGGGAATGCAATCACCTGTCCCAGTTGCCCTGCCTGCTGTACCTGGCAGAATATGCCCGCGGCAACACCGATGAAGAAAAGATCAAGGCCAAGTTCCGCCGCCTGACCGGCATGGATTACGACGCCTTTATGAAGATCGATCTGCCCAACTGCGTACCGGCCTCCGACCGGTTTGCCAACCCCTCCAAATACATGCTCTTCTCCGACCCCTTCCAGGGCTTCTTAGACTACACGGTCAAAGAGGGGGTGGGCGAGAGCTATGTCACCTACGCCAAAGAACTGGGGGCCGTGGCCCGGACGTCCCGCAAATACGGTTTCCTCTTTGACTGTGAGGCCAAACTGTGCGAGGTGATGGCCGTGAAGTACGAACTGGGCACCAAGACGCGCAAGGCCTATCAGGCCGGGGACCGCACAGAACTGAAGCGCCTGGCGCAAGAGGACTATGTAGAGGCAGAACGGCGCATCCGTGTGTTCCGAGATGCCTTTGAAAAGATGTGGTTCCACGACAACAAGCCGGGCGGCTTTGACGTGCAGGACGTCCGCATCGGCGGTATCCTGCAGCGGTTGGCCTCCTGCCGCCGGCGCCTGCTGGCCTACGCGGCCGGGCGGGTAGACCGGATCCCTGAGCTGGAAGAGGAAGTGCTCCCCTACGGGGAAAAGGGGCTGGCGGGGCAGATCAACGCTGCACGCCGCTATGTGTCCCCCAACGTATATTGATCTACCGTGCCGGGCGCCCCCCTGTGGGCGCCCAGCCTTTTTTGCCACTGGGCTATTGCTTTTTTTGCGCGTGTGCAGTATAATAATAGCGTATGATACCCATAAAAGGAATAAAAACGCTTATCACGGTGCGGAACACGCATCACAGGAGGAGATATCATGGACTTTCAAAAACTCATGCGGGAGTTTGAAAACTGCCCGTGCGGACAAGAACACACCTGCACCATCCGGGACGTGGTGATCGAAAAGGGCGCGGTGCGCCGCGTAGGAGAGATCTTAGCGCGCAACGGGTTCCCCCAGCAGTTGCTGGTGGTGGCCGACAAGACCACCCTGGCGGCGGCCGAGGGGATCTTACCATCGCTCTCCGCCTTCCACGTGCAGCTTTTCCTGTATGACACGCTCCGCGTGGCGAAGATGTCGGACGTCAATATTCTAAAGGCCTGTATCGACGGTGGGGCGCAAGCCATCCTCTCCGTGGGGACAGGTTCCCTCAACGACATTGCCCGTCTGGCCGCGGCCGAAAAGCAGGTGCCGCTGTGCCTGTTCGGCACGGCGCCCTCCATGGACGGCTTTGCCTCCTACGGTGCGCCGATCGTAGACAAGGATTTTAAGATCTCCTATGCCGCCAAGAGCCCGGAGGTCATCATCGCGGATACCGAGATCCTGGCGCGTGCCCCCATCGCGCTGAAATCCTCCGGCTTTGGTGACATGGTGGCAAAATACGTAGGGCTGATCGACTGGCAGGTCTCCCATCTGGTCAAGGGGGAGGCCTATTGCGAGAAGGTAGCCGCCCTGACGCGCTACGCCACCGACCGCGTGATGTCCCTGTGTGACAAGATCACGCTGTGTGACGAGGAATCGGCCGCCGCCATCTTTGAAGGACTGCTGATGACCGGCATCGCCATGAGTTTTACCAAGACCTCCCGCCCGGCCAGCGGCACCGAACATATCGTGGCGCACTGCATCGAATGCATGGAACTGCTGGAAGGCAAGATCCCCAACTATCACGGGGAGGACGTGGGGGTCGCGACCCTGATGGTATTGCACTATTACGATGCACTGACCAAACTGCCGTCCCCCCACTTCACCCATGAGGTCCTGCACTGGGAGGAGATCGACCGCGCCTATGGGCGCCTGGCCCCCTCGGTGCATGAGATCAACCGTGACGGCACCGCGACCGATGGGGTGGACCCGGCCCGGTGCGAAGCGCTGTGGGAACAGATCGTCCAGATCGTACACAGCGTCCCCTCTTATGCAGAGGTCAAGGCCGCCATGCTGAAGGCCGGGTGCAAGACGACGCTCCAGGAGATCGGCAAGCCGGATGACCTGATGGAAAAGGTCTGGCGCTATCACCCCTACATGCGCAACCGCCTCTCTCTGCTGCGTCTGACCCGCATGATGGAGCCCGCGCCCCAGATCGAGCCGTTTTCCTGCGTGCGCTGACAACAAGTACACCGTGTGAACGCCATTTCGCGCCACACGGGTGCTGTGTTCCTTCTTTTCGTGCCACACGGGTGGCCTATACCAGCGCCCGCCCCTATACTCTACCAAGTAGGAGAAAAGCATGTATCCATACAAAATATTCGGCAATTTTGACCTCTATATGCTGTGCATCGTACTGGGGGCGGCCGCCTGGTGCTGTACCGGCTCCTCTCAGACCGCCTGCGCTACCCGGCGCGCCTGGTCAATCTGACGCTGGCCAGCGGCCTGTGCGGCATGGCGGTGGGCTATGCCGGTGCCGTGCTGTTGCAGGCGGTATACGACTGGCAGGCAAGCGGCATCTTCCACATAGGCGCAGAGACCGGCGCCACCTTCTACGGTGGCCTGATCGGGGGCGCCATCGGGTTTCTTGCCGTGTACTATATCGCCGGGCATTTCTTTTTGCCGGGGCGGGAGCACCTGACCATGGCTATGCCCAATTTTGGTCTGGTGGCCTGCGCCATCACGCTGGCGCACGGCGTAGGGCGCATCGGCTGTCTCTTCGCCGGGTGCTGTTACGGCCAGGTGACCGATGCCTGGTACGGCATCTATATGGTCACCCTGGGAGAGAAGGTCGTGCCCACGCAACTCATCGAGGCCCTGTTCCTCTTCCTGCTCTGCGCCTTCCTGTGCCGGGGGGCACTGCATGGCAAGCCGGATGGCCTGCCGCTCTACATGATCCTGTACGGCACCTTCCGTTTCCTGCTGGAATATTGGCGCGCCGATGACCGCGGGGCATTCTTCCTCCCCTTCCTGTCCCCCTCCCAGGGGGTCGCCGCCCTGATGGTCGGCGGTGGGGCCCTGCTGCTATGGTCGTGTGACAAATGGTTCCCTGCCACCGCACCGCAGGAAGGCGCCGCCCCGGCCGCCGACACCCCTGCCGTATCAAGCCCCATGACGCAGGATCCGGCCGCCGCTACGCCGGAACCACCACGCGAGGACGCCCCATGAGCGGCCCCCAGCGCCGCTGGAAGGCCGGGGGCTTCTGCCTGTGTTTGCTCGCTTGCCTGCTACTCGCCCTCCTGCCCCTGCCCTGGGAGGTGTGGGGCATGCCCCTGGCGGGGCGCCTGCTCCAGGGGGCGGCCAGCCGCCTGTGCGGGGTGGCCGCCCTGCTCCTATTGCTCAGCCACGCGGGGTGGACACGCCCCTGGCTCTCGCCTGCCTGCCCGCGCCCGCCGCGCCCCCTGCGCCTGGCCGTGTGCGGGATGGCTACGCTGGTCTGCTGTAACAACCTGCCCCTCTCGGCCATCCTGCACGGGCGCCTTGCCTTAACGGCCTCCGGCGGGGAGATCTTCTGCTTTGCACTGCTCTGCCTGTCGGTGGGACTGCTGGAAGAACTGCTCTTCCGCGCCTATCTGCTGGGACGGGTCTTTCGCCCTTTTCAGAACACACGGGGCCGGTGTGTGGCCGCCCTGTTGCTCACTTCCCTGCTCTTTGGGCTCTCCCACCTTGCCAATCTGGCCGAAGGGGCCGGGCTGGCGCCCACCCTGCTCCAGGTCGGCTATTCCTGTTTGACGGGGTGCCTGTTCGGCACAGTGTTCCTCGTCTGCCGCCAGCCGTATACGGCCGCCCTGTTACATGCCCTGTACAATTTCTGCGGTCTGCTGTACGTGCAGTGTGGCACGGGCGATGCCAGTATGGACCGCGCCACCGTGTATGGCACCGTGGCACTCAGCCTCGCCACCGCGGCGGTGTGCCTTGCCGCCCTGCTCCGCCCGGGGCGTTCCACATCCGCGTAAGCGTATCTGCATCACAAAAGCGCCCTGTGGGCACGGCAAGCCGTGCCCACAGGGCGCTCGTTTTATGCGATCATTCCAGTTCAAAGGCACCGGTATACAACTGATAATACTTGCCTTTTTCGGCGATCAGTTTCTCGTGGTCGCCGCGCTCGATGATGCGGCCGTTCTCCAGCACCATGATCACGTCTGAGTCACGCACGGTGGAAAGACGGTGCGCGATGACAAAGACGGTGCGCCCCTTCATCAGGCTGTCCATACCGCGCTGTACGATCGCCTCGGTACGCGTATCGATCGAAGAAGTAGCCTCATCCAGGATCATGACCGGCGGGTCGGCCACGGCCGCCCGGGCAATCGCGATCAACTGGCGCTGCCCCTGCGAAAGGTTGGCGCCGTTGCTGGTCAGTTCTGTCTGATAGCCGCTTGGCAACCGGGAGATGAAATCATCGGCGCCGGCCAATTGTGCCGCGCGGATGCAGTCTTCATCGCTCGCATCCAACCGTCCATAGCGGATGTTATCCATGACCGTGCCGGTAAACAGGTTGGTCTCCTGCAACACGATCCCCAGGGAGCGGCGCAGATCCTCTTTGCGGATCTTATTGATGTTGATGCCGTCATACCGGATCTTACCATCGGCGATATCGTAGAAGCGGTTGATCAGATTGGTGATCGTAGTCTTGCCGGCGCCGGTCGCACCGACGAAGGCGATCTTCTGCCCCGGCTCGGCATACAGCGAGATGTCATGCAGCACGATCTTCTCCGGCACATAGCCGAAGTCTACCTCCGTCATGCGCACGTCGCCGCGCAGGGGGGTGTAGGTCACGCTGCCGTCTGAATGCGGGTGCTTCCATGCCCAGTGGCCGGTACGCTCGGCACACTCGGTGACGGTGCCATCCGGTGCCTCATGCGCATTGACCAGGGTGACATACCCGTCGTCTGCCTCCGGCGCCTCATCCACCAGCTCAAAGACGCGGTTGGCGCCCGCCATAGCCATGACGACCGAGTTGATCTGCTGGGAGACCTGGTTGATATTGCCGGTAAACTGCTTCGTCATAGACAGGAAGGCCACGATGACGCTCACGTCCAGCACAAAGGTGCCGGTGATAACGCCGCTCAGACACAGGTTCCAGGTATTATTGATCATAAAGAGGATCCCGATCATGGCGATCAGCACATACAGGATGTTACCGATGTTCATGATGATCGGCCCCAGCATGTTGGAGTAGGCATTGGCGCGGAAGCTCTGCTCAAACAGATCGTCATTGATCTTGTCAAAGTCCTGCGTGGCATGCTTCTCATGGCTGAAGACTTTTACGACCTTCTGCCCGTTCATCATCTCCTGCACATACCCTTCTTCTTTGCCGACTGCCTTCTGCAACCGGACGAAGAACCGGGCCGAGCCGCCGCCCAGTTTGCCGGAGACGAGGATCATCAATACCACACCGGCCAGCAGGATCAGCGTCAGCCAGACGCTGTACCACAGCATGATGGCCAGATCCGTCACGACGATGACGCTACACCGGATCAGCGTGGGCAGGGACTGCCCGATCAACTGGCGCAGTGTATCGATATCGTTGGTATAGTAGGACATGATATCGCCATGCTTATGCGTATCAAAATAGCGGATGGGGAGATCCTGCATGCCATTGAACATGGTCTTGCGCAATTTGCCGAGGAACCCCTGGGTGATGATGGCGGAGAGCTGTGTCTCCACCGTCACGGCGATGATAGACAGCACATAGATGCCGATCAGCAACAGCACCTTGGGCACGATGATGGCAGATGCCTCCGCCCACGGGGTACCCTCCCGCAATGCCAGATCGATCGCCTCGGTGACCTGTTGCAGGAAAACGGCCGGGACGGCGGCCACGATGGCCGAAATGATGATCCCGACGATCGTGATGGGCACCATGACCGGATAGTAGGAGAAGAGCAGGCGTATCACGCGCCCCATCGCCTTGATATCCAGCTTACGCCGGGGGGGCATGGCAGGTGCGCCGCC
>CAYXDB010000093.1:0-6974 GCA_964463735.1 uncultured Ruminococcus sp.
ATGGCGGCATAGACATAAGAGCAGCCAGAGAGCGGATCGCGGATCGCACCGCCGATGCAGGTGGCCGCGCCGCCAAACGGCTCTATCTCCGTGGGGTGGTTATGCGTCTCGTTCTTAAAGAGCAGGAGCCAGGGCTCGGTCTTCCCATCCACGTCCACATCCATCTTGACCGTGCAGGCGTTGATCTCCTCCGACTCATCCAGTTTATCGAGGCGCCCGTCTTTTTTCAGGCAACGGACGGCCAGCGTAGCCACATCCATAAGGTTGACCGGCTTGGTACGGCCCACGCGGGCGCGGGCATCCAGATAATCCTTATAGGTCTTTTCCAGCAGGGGGTCGGAGAAATGCACCGCATCGATCGTAGTCAGGAAGGTCGTGTGGCGGCAGTGATCGGACCAGTAGGTATCGATCATGCGGATCTCGGTAATGGTGGGGTCGCGCTTCTCTGCCCGGAAATAATTCCGGCAAAAGCGGAGATCGTCCAGATCCATGGCCAGACGTTTTTCCGCAAGGAAGGCGCGCAGCCCTTCTTCATCCAGGGCGGTAAAGCCGGTCAGCGTCTCCACGCGGCCGGGCACCGCATACGGCATCTCCAGCGTCTGCGGTTTGGCGAGGTCGGTCTCGCGGCTCTCCACCGGGTTGATCACATAGCGTTTGATCCGCGCCACGTCCTCTGCGCTCAGATCCCCTTCCAGCACGTAGATACGTGCCGTGCGCACCGTGGGGCGCTCCCCCTGCGACAGGATCTGGATGCACTGCGCCGCAGAATCGGCACGCTGGTCAAACTGCCCCGGCAAGTAGGAAACGGCAAACACCGCACGGCCGGAGAAGGTCGTGTCCTCCGGATACACATCATCCAACTGCGGCTCAGAAAATACCGTGCGCACGGCGGTCTGGAACAGCGCTTCCTCGATATTCTCCGCGTCATACCGGTTCAAAAGGCGCAGGCCGGTCAGCCCGGTCATGCCTAAGAAGGTGCGCAGGTCGGACAGCAGGCTCTCCGCCTCCTGGCGCAGGCCCGGCTTTTTCTCTACGTAGATCCTATATACCATCTTATTCTCCTTTCAGGGCGCGCAGGGCGCGGGCCCCTATATCGCTACGGTTATATGCCCCGGCAAAGGTCACCCGGTCTGCCACGGCATAGGCATGGGCGATGGCCTCCTGCAGGGTGTCGCCAGTGGCGACGGCCCCCAGCACGCGGCCACCCGCCGTCAGCAGATCGCCGTCTTCATCCAGGCGGGCGCCTGCCACATAGATATCTTCTCCCTCTCCCAGCGTGTCCGGCAGGGTGATCGGGTAGCCGGTCTCATATTTCTGCGGGTAGCCGGCCGACGCCTTGACCACGCAGCAGGCATGGCGGGAGGAAAAACGCACCGGCACGCGCTCCAGTTCCCCGGCCTCTACCGCCTGCATGATCGTCAACAGATCGGTCTCCAACAGGGGGAGGACGACCTGCGTCTCCGGATCGCCAAAGCGGCAGTTATACTCGATCACGCGCGGCCCCTGCGGGGTCAGCATCAGGCCAAAATACAGACAACCGCGGAAGGGGCGCCCCTCCGCCTCCATAGCGCGGATGGTGGGCAGGAATATGGTCTTCATGCACTGGGCGGCGATCTCCTCGGTATAATAGGGGTTGGGCGCGATCGTGCCCATGCCACCGGTGTTCAGCCCCTCGTCATGATCCCCGATCCGTTTGTGATCCATGGAGGAGACCATGGGCACCAGTGTCCTGCCATCCGTAAAGGCGAGAACGGACACCTCCGGCCCGGTCAAAAATTCCTCGATGACTACGCGGCTACCGCTCTCACCAAAGACTTTTTCCTCCATCATGGCACGCACGGCGGCGCGGGCCTCTTCCCGCGTCTTTGCGATCACCACGCCCTTCCCCAGTGCCAGGCCATCCGCCTTGATGACGGTGGGCAGCGGGGCATCTTCCAAATAGGAAAGCGCCGGCCCTATCTCATCAAAGACGGCGTAGCCCGCGGTGGGGATGCCATATTTCTTCATCAAGTTTTTAGAAAAGACCTTGCTCCCCTCGATCGCGGCGGCACGTGCCTCCGGGCCGAAGCAGGGGATGCCCACGGCGTGCAGGGCATCTACCGCCCCCAGCACCAGCGGGTCGTCCGGCGCTACGACGGCAAAATCGATCTTCTTTTCCTGCGCGAAGCGGACGATGGCGGGGATGTCCTTTGCGCCGATCGGCACACAGATCGCATCCCCGGCCATGCCCCCATTGCCGGGCAGGGCGTATAGACAAGTGACGTCCGGATTTTTCTTCAACGCGCGGATGATAGCGTGCTCGCGCCCGCCCCCGCCTACCACCAGGATATTCATGGGCAATTCCTCTTTCTTTCTATGCTATGTTCCGTTCAGGAATAGATCGGATAGCGTGCGCACAGTGCCAGCACCTCTTCCCGCACGGCGGCAAGAGCCTGTTCCTCCTCTGTGGTCGCCACGGTGTAGATCCAGCGTGCGATCTGCCGCATCTCCTCGCGCCCGAAGCCACGGGTCGTGACTGCCGGGGTGCCGAGGCGCAGGCCGGAGGTCACAAACGGGCTCTCCGGGTCGCCGGGGATGGCATTCTTATTGGCGGTGATGTGCACGGTGTCCAGCCGGTGCTCCAGTTCCTTGCCCGTGATATGGAAGGAACGCAGGTCTAAGAGCATCAGGTGGTTATCGGTACCACCGGAGACGAGCGAAAAGCCGTATTCCTGCAAAGCAGACGCCAGGCACGCCGCATTGTCCACGATCTTGTGGGCATAGGCGGCAAATTCCGGCTTCATAGCCTCCCCGAGTGCCACGGCCTTACCGGCGATCACATGCATCAGGGGGCCGCCCTGCGTGCCGGGGAAGATAGCCTTATCGATCTGTTTTGCCAGTGCCTCCCGGCACAGGATGAGGCCGCCACGCGGGCCGCGCAGAGTCTTATGCGTCGTGGTGGTCACCACATCGGCATAGGGAACGGGGCTGGGATGCGCCCCACCGGCCACCAGACCGGCGATGTGGGCCATATCTACCATCAGATAGGCGCCGACGGCGTCGGCAATAGCGCGGCAACGGGCAAAATCGATCGTGCGGGAATAGGCGCTGGCGCCTACCACGATCAGGCGCGGATGGCAGGCGTGTGCCAGGCGCTCCATCTCGTCATAATCCAGCAGTTGCGTAGCCTCATCCACCCCGTAGGAGACGATGTGGAAGTATTTGCCGGAGATGTTCACCGGGGAGCCGTGGGACAGGTGCCCCCCGTGCGCCAGATCCATCCCCATGACGGTATCGCCGGGTTGCAGGAGCGCGAAGAAGACGGCCAGATTGGCAGAGGCGCCGCTGTGCGGCTGTACGTTGGCATGCTCGGCGCCGAACAATTTCTTGGCCCGTTCCCGTGCCACTTCCTCTACCTGGTCCACGGCATAGCACCCGCCATAGTACCGGTGGCCGGGATAGCCCTCGGCATATTTATTGGTCAAGATACTGCCGGTAGCGGCCAGGACGGCGGGGGAAACGATGTTTTCAGATGCGATCAGTTCGATCGTGGTCTGCTGACGGGTCAGCTCCTCCGCGCAGGCGGCGGCGACCTCCGGATCGTACTGGGAGAGTACGGAATATGCGTGCATGAGAGCACCTCCTTCTATGATCAATGGTGGAACAGGCGCATGCCGGTAAAGGCCATCACGATGCCATATTTGTTACAGCACTCGATGACCACATCATCCCGGATGGAACCGCCCGGCTCAGCGATATAGGAAGCGCCGCTACGGTAAGCGCGCTCGATATTATCATCAAAGGGGAAGAAGGCGTCAGATGCCACAGAAACACCGTGCAAGGTGGCTAGATAAGCCTTCTGCTCCTCCGGTGTAAAGGGCGCCGGGCGGGTGGTGAAGTACTTTTGCCAGTTGCCCTCTGCTGTGACGTCCTCTTCGTTATGATTGATATAGCCGTCAATGACATTGTCTCTTTCCGGGCGGCCCAGATCCGGGCGGAACGGCAGGGACAGGACCTTATCATGCTGGCGCAACTGCCAGGTATCGGCCTTACCGCCCGCCAGGCGCGTGCAATGGATGCGGGACTGCTGCCCTGCCCCCACGCCGATGGCCTGCCCGTCTACCGCATAGCAAACGGAGTTGGACTGCGTATATTTCAAGGTGATCAGGGCCACGATCAGGTCGCGCACAGCCGTCTCGGGCAGTTTGTCCTCCCGCGTGACGATGTGGGACAACTGGTCAGCGCTGATCTTATATTCGTTCCGCCCCTGCTCAAAGGTGATCCCGTACACCTGCTTCCGCTCCAGGGGGGCAGGCCGATAGGCCGGGTCGATCTCCACGATGTTATAGGTCCCCTTGCGCTTGCTCTTCAATATCTCCAGCGCCTCCGGCGTGTAGCCGGGCGCGATCACCCCGTCGGAGACCTCACGCTTCAGGAGCAGGGCCGTGGTCTCATCACACACATCCGACAGGGCGGCAAAATCGCCAAAGGAACACATGCGGTCTGTCCCGCGGGCGCGGGCATAGGCGCACGCCAGGGGGGATGCATCCAGCCCGGGGATGTCATCGACGAAGCAGGCACGCTTCAGGCGCGCGGGCAAAGGGAGCCCCAGGGCAGCCGATGTGGGGCTGACATGCTTGAACGAGGCGGCGGCCGGCAGGCCGGTGGCCTCCTTCAACTCGCGCACCAGTTGATAGGAATTGAATGCGTCCAGGAAATTGATGTACCCGGGGCGCCCGTTGTGGATGATCAGGGGCAGTTCACTGCCGTCCTCCATATAGATGCGGGCCGGGGTCTGATTGGGGTTGCAGCCATACTTCAGGGCAAATTCCTTCATAGTGGTTCTCCTTTTCTCGGCATCATTTACTATATTGGTTCCACAGGCGTTCCTGCTCTTCCCCGGTGTGCAGATCGATATACCGGGTATACAGGGAGATGCGGTTCTGCGCATCCAGGTGATCCCAGATGTCGCGGGTAAAGGTCTCTATATCCTCGGGCACGGAGACGCGCTCCGGCTCCCCCTGGAAGGTGGGAAGCGGGTCGCCATCCGTCACATACGTGTGCAGAAAATGCCCCAGGCCCGGCAGGGCGGGATAGTCGAAGGTGTAGCGCGCGCAAGCCGTTCCGGCCGCATCGGCGCTCTTGAGGATGCTCATCTGATAAGAAAGATCGTCTTCTCCCAAGGTCAGCAGGCCGCTGATACGCGGGGTCAGGTTAGGGGCATCCGGCTCAAAGGTGCGAGAGGCAAGGGCCTGTGCAAACGTCTTTCCATCCAGCAGACCGTCCCGCACGGTGTCTGTCTGATCCCCGTTCGTGACGATCAGATGCTGGCCTACACGGCGCAGGGCCGCATAGATGATCAGCGACGGGTCCTCGACCAGCGCGGGATCATACGGCTCGGTAAACACGGCGTCCCCGCGGCGCACGAACACGCGGTTGCGGCTGTTCTTACTGCGCCCCATGATGAAATAAGCCACGGCGGCATACCGCCCGCTGGGCGAACGGCCGATGACGATGCCGCGCCCCACATACGGGTTCCCGCTGATGCGCTCCCCCATCGTTTTGACTTCATACACGTTCATATGTTCTGCTCCTTTTTATTGGCGATCTTAGCCGATACTTTTTCTGCCGCGCGCGGGAGAAGGAGCCATTCGGCTTCCTCCATGACGCGCCGCTGCAGGGTGGCAGGGGTATCCCCCTCATGTACCGAAACGGCCTTTTGCAAAATGATCTCACCGCCGTCCGGCACTTCATTGACGTAATGCACGGTAGCACCCGTGACCTTGACCCCATAGGCCAGGGCGGCCTCATGCACCCGGAGGCCATAATACCCCTTCCCGCAGAAAGACGGGATCAGGGAGGGGTGCACATTGATGATGCGGCGGGCATGCCGCGCGGTGAAATCCGCGCTCAGGATGCTCATAAATCCTGCCAGAACGATCAATTCGATCCCGTGGGAGGAAAGCGCCTCCTCGATCGCCGCCTCAAAGGCGGCCTGGTCCGTGTGCGCGCGGCGGGATACGACCACGTGCGGGATGCCGGCATCGGCGGCGCGCTGCAGGGCGTAGGCCTCCGGGGAGGAGGAGAGCACCAGTGCCAGGCGGCCGTGGCGCAGATCCCCGCTCTTCTCGGCGTTGATCAATGCCTGAAGGTTGGTGCCGCCGCCAGAGACGAAAACGGCGATGCGCACCGGTTCTGTCTGCTTTTTCATCACATGCTCCTTAATCCAGGATGACGCCTTCGTCAGACTGGCAGACCTCGCCCAGGATATAGGCGTCTTCCCCATTCTCGCGCAAAACGCGCAGGGCGGTATCGGCCTCCTCTTTGGCCACCGTCACGCACATGCCAACGCCCATGTTGAAGGTGTTGAACATATCGCGCTCCGGGATCTTGCCGGTCTGCTGGATCAGATCAAAGATGGGCAGCACGCGCACGGCCTTCTTTTCGATATGGGCACTGAGTCCCTCCGGCAGACTGCGCGGGATATTCTCAAAGAAGCCACCGCCCGTGATATGCGAGATGCCCTTGACCTTCACCTTGTCCAACAGGGCGAGGATGGGCTTGACATAGATGCGTGTGGGGGTCAGCAATGTCTCCCCGACCGAAGCACCGCCCAGCAGATCGACCGGCCGGCGCAGATCACTGTGCTCTACATCGAACACGCGGCGCACGAGAGAAAAACCGTTGGAATGCACGCCACTGGAGGGGAGTGCGATCATCACGTCCCCGGCACGCATGGTGCTGTGGTCCACGATACGGTCGCGGTCTACCATACCCACTGCGAACCCGGCCAGGTCATATTCCTCCTCGGGGTAGAAGCCCGGCATCTCGGCCGTTTCCCCACCGATGAGGGCGGCACCGGCCTGCACACAGCCTTCTGCCACGCCGGAGACGATGGCGGCAATGCGCTCCGGCACGTTTTTGCCGCAGGCGATATAGTCCAAGAAGAAGAGCGGGCGGGCGCCACAGCAGATCACGGTCGCGGTCTACCATAC
>CAYXDB010000094.1:0-6964 GCA_964463735.1 uncultured Ruminococcus sp.
TGTCATTCACTCCCGCGTCGCCGTTCGTTTCACTCACTACCTCCCGGAGGAAGGCTACGGGGGCGCCGTTCACTGCGTTCACTACTTCCCGTAGGAGGCCTATATGGCGCGGCGCTAACAAAAAATCAAGGTCATCCCGCGGATGACCTTGATTTTTTGTTGCATTTTATGGCGCTATCGCAAAATTCCATTTGAGACAGCTCTTTTAGGCGATTACCGCTCGATGAGCAATTCGGCGATCTGCACGGTGTTGGTAGCGGCGCCTTTGCGCACCTGGTCCCCACAGCAGAACAGTGAGATCCCCTGCGGAAAGGCCAGATCCCGGCGCACGCGCCCCACGAATACGATGTCCTGGTCGCTCGTATCCAGCGGCATGGGGTAGCGCTTGTTCTCCGGTTCATCCACCAGGCGGCACCCCGTCTCCTGTGCTACGGCGGCCCGCACCTCTTCCACGCTCAATTCCCGCTCGGTAAAGACCGATACGGAGATGGAGTGGGAGCGCACGACCGGCACGCGCACGCAGGTGCAGGTCACGCGCAGATCAGGCAGATGCAGGATCTTGCGCCCCTCGTTCTGCATCTTCATCTCCTCGGTGGTATAAAAATCCGGCAGGAAAGAGCCGATCTGCGGGATGAGGTTCTGCGCGATCTGGTAGGGGAATACCTGCGGCTGGATCGGTTCACCGGCGTCCAGCGCCTTCTGCTCAGCGGCCAGTTCCAGCGGGCCACCGGCACCCGCACCGCTGACGGCCTGATAGGTGGAGGCGATCATAGCGCGAATGGGGGAGAGACGGTTGAGGGCCTTGACCGCCATGAGGGTGATGATGGTAGAGCAGTTGGGGTTGGAGATGATGCCGTGGTGGGCACGGGCATCCTCCGGGTTGATCTCCGGGATCACCAGCGGCACATCATCCTGCATGCGGAACGCGCTGGAATTGTCTACGAACACGGCACCGGCGGCCACGATGGCCGGGGCATATTCCCGTGCGATATCGGCGGAGGCCGCCCCCAGCACGATGTCCAGCCCTGCAAAGGCCTCGGGCGATGTGGCCTGCACGGTCAGTTCCTTCCCGGAAAAGGGCAGGGTCTTGCCCGCACTGCGCGGGGAGGCCAGCAGGCGCAGCTCTGCTAAAGGAAAGTGCCGCTCGGCAAGGATCTTCATCATCTCGCGCCCGACTTCCCCTGTGGCGCCCAGAATACCAACTTTATACTGTTTCATACGTGTTCTCCTTTTTTAGAATGATGATCAGGTGAAACTGTCATAGAGCGTGCGGATAGCAAGGGAAAAATCCTCGTCCCGGACGCCCACGATGATATTGATCTCGTCCGCCCCCTGTTCGATCATGCGGATGTTGATGCCGTTCTGCCCCAGCGTGGCAAACAACTGGCCGGATACGCCCAGGGACTTGGCCATACGGCGGCCGACCACGGCGATCAGGCTGATGCCGTCACAGACCTTGACCGTGTCTGGTGCGCAGTCCTGCTGGATGTCGGAAAGCAGGGCGTGGAGGCAATATTCCAGTTGCGCGGTGGCGATGACCAGCGAGAAACTGTCGATCGAGGTGGGCAGGTGCTCTACGCTCAGGTGGTATTTCTCGGTCAGTTCCAGCACGCGGCGGATAAAGGTGGGGTCATCTGTCATGCGGCTCTTGTGGATGGTGATGATGGAATAATGTTTTTTGCCGGTGATGCCGGTGATGAACCGCTTTTTCTCTTCTTCGCTCTCATCAGAGAAGGATTCCATGATCAGGGTGCCGGGGGCGGCAGGATCATTGGTATTTTTGATGTACAGCGGGATGTTCTTCTGCCGCACGGGGAAGACCGTCTCCTCATGTAGTACCTCGGCCCCCATATAAGAAAGCTCCCGCAATTCGTTAAAGGTGATACGTTCGATCGGGCGGGGGGCCTGCACGATCTTGGGGTCCGCCATCAGGATGCCGGAGACGTCGGTCCAGTTCTCATAGCTCTCTGCCCCCAGTGCCGCGGCGGCCAGCGCACCGGTCACATCGGACCCCCCGCGGGAGAAGGTGTGCACCGTGCCGTCCGGCCGCGCCCCGTAGAAGCCGGGCAATACCATGCGCTCATGGGCGCGTCCCAGTTCCTGCAGGGCGGCATAGGTCTTTTCGTGATCCACCGTCCCGTCATAACGGAAGAAGAGCCACTCAGTGGCATCGATAAAATCATAGCCCAGATAGGCGGCCATCAGGCGGGCATTCAGATACTCTCCGCGTGAGACGATGGCGTCCACCTCGGTCCCACGCTTCAGCCCGGCGCGCACTTCAGAGAGCAGCGCCTCCACGTCCAGTGACAGGTGACAGGTGGCGGCGATCTCCCGGTAGCGGTTGGCAATGTTCTCCCAGATATCCTCCAGCCCGACTTTGTAGCGGAGGTGCGCCTCGCAGATATACAGCAGGTCGGTCACCTTGTTATCGTCCGGTGTGCGTTTCCCGGGGGCGGAGACCACCACTACCCGGCGGCTGGGGTCGCTCTGCACGATCTCCCGCACTTTTTGAAAGGTGGCGCCGCAGGAAAGGGAAGAACCACCGAATTTTACCACTTTCATACGTTTGTATCCTCCACACCGGCCATAAAGGCGTGTGGATCCTCCTTCTGTATAGTATGCATCAGCGCGTGGGCGGTTGCCGGCGTCAGGGGCTGGGTCATATATTGCGTCGGTGCGTCCTGCCGCTGGATGAGGTGCGCCGGCAGGGGGGCACCCGTCCGGATATAGTAGGGGTGGGGGGCGCGGTCAGCACAGCAGGTCGCCCGCGTAAGGGAGACTGCCCCCTGCGGGATCTCTGCGGCGGCGTCCAGCATATCGCAGACCAGGGCCTGTCCGGTGGGATATTTGCCCGCCCCCTGCCCCACGAAGGAGAGCGCACCGGTATACTTGCCCACCAGGGTGATGCAGTTGAAATTGGCGCTGATCGATGACTCGATGGCGGCGCGTGGCAACAGGGTCGGCTCTACGTAGGCGCAGATGGCGCCGTCCTCCCCCTGGCTGGCGTGCGCCAGCAGGCGGCAGACCATGCCAAGAGACTGGAAGTAGGCGATGTCCTCCTGCGCGATGGTGCGGATGCCCAGCGTAGGCACGTCCTCCGCGGTCACGACCGCATCAAAGGCGAGAGAGGCAGAGAGGGCGCATTTGCGCTGTACGTCCAGGCCGTCTATGTCGGCGGAGGGGTCGCGCTCGGCATATCCCAGCGCCTGTGCGGTGGCCAGCACCTCGCCAAAATCGTTGCCAAAGGTCTGCATGGCATCCAGAATATAGTTGGTCGTGCCGTTCATGATGCCGCGCAGGGACAGGATGGTGTCACAGCGGCGGGTGCGGCGCAGATTGTAGAGCCAGGGGATACCGCCACCGGCCGAAGGGGTGAAGCGCAGGGTCACACCGGCACGTGCGGCCTCTTCATGCAAAGCGGCGTAGTGCTGGCACAGGAGCTGTTTGTTGGCGCTGACCACATGTTTCCCGGCGCGTAGTGCTTCTTTTACATAAGTGAAGGCGGGTTCCAGCCCCCCCATGGCCTCGGCCACGATCTGAATGGTGGGGTCGTCCAGGATGTCGCGGTAGTTGGTGGTCACCAGTTCTTCATACCCCGCCGGGACGCGGAGATCCAGAATGCGGGCAACGGTCAGGCCACAGGCGCTGTCCCGTATGATCTCATAGGCACCGGAGCCAACGGTACCAAAACCAAGGATGGCAACTTTCATGGTCGTTCCTTTCTCTTTTTGTTTGGCATGCAAAAAGCACTTGAAATTTTCGGTGAAATAGTGTATGATAGATAATGAACCTATTGTACCACGAAAATGAATAAAAATCAAGAGGAAATTGCAAAATGGAGTATTTTAGTACAAGAAATCCCCAGAACCGTGTCAGCGATGTGGAGGCGATCGTGTCCGGCCTTGCATCGGACGGGGGGCTTTTCCTCCCGGCATCGATCCCGTCTTTCCCGCTCTCGTCCCTTGCCACGATGGATGACTGCACCGTTTCGGTGACGGTGCTCTCCGCCTTTTTTGACAGTTTCTCGCGCGCGGAACTGTGCAGGATGGTGCAGGCCGCCTATGGGGAGAATTTCCCCGCAGATGGCATGGTCCCTCTGCGCCCGCTGGGGGACGCCGCGGTGCTGGAACTGTTCCATGGCCCTACCTGCGCCTTCAAGGATGTGGCATTGACGCTCCTGCCCCATCTGTTGACGGAGGCACGGAAGAAATGCGGCAAAACGGATGAGATCTGTATCCTGACGGCGACTAGCGGGGATACGGGCAGTGCGGCCCTTTCCGGCTTCTCGGGCGTGCCGGGCACGCGCATTGCCGTTTTTTACCCTCAGCAGGGCATCAGCCGGGTGCAGGAGCGGCAGATGACGACCTGCCCCGCCCCCAATACACTGGCCGTGGCGGTACAGGGGAATTTTGACGATGCCCAGAGCGGGGTCAAGGCCATCTTCCGCACGATGCAAGCGCCCGCCGGCATGGCACTTTCCTCGGCCAATTCCATCAATATCGGCCGCCTGGTGCCGCAGATCGCGTATTACTTCATGGCCTACCGGGATCTGCTGCGGGCCGGGCGTATACAAGAAGGCGCCCCGGTGAATTTCGTGGTGCCGACCGGCAATTTCGGCAATATCCTGGCCGGGTACCTGGCCGGGCGCATGGGGTTGCCCATCTCGCGCCTGATCTGCGCCTCCAACCGCAATCACGTCCTGACCGATTTTTTTGAAAACGGGGTCTACGACCGGCGCCGCGCCTTCCATTTGACGACATCTCCCTCTATGGATATCCTGATCTCCAGCAATCTGGAGCGGCTGGTGTGCCTCTTCTGCGGTGCGGAAGAGACGGCACGCTACATGGCTGCCCTGGAGCAGGAAGGGGTCTATCGCCTGGCGCCGGAGGTGCACGCCGCCATGCGGCAATGCTTCTCTGCCGCGTGGGCCGAGGATGCAGAAGGGGCCGATGCGATCCAAAAGACTTACCGTACCTGGCATTACGTGATGGATCCCCATACGGCCGTGGCCGCCGTGGCCTACCGCAAGTGGCTTGCCGGGGAAGAGGCCAATGCCGCCCCCACCGTCCTGCTGGCCACAGCCTCGCCTTTCAAGTTCGCCGGTAGTGTGTTGCGCGCCCTGGGGGAGGCCCCCTCGGGCGATGAATTTGCCGATATCGCACGCCTCTCTTCTTACAGCGGGGTGGCCGTCCCGCCCGCCCTTGCGGCCCTGCAGAGCCGACCCGTGTGTCACGAAAAGGTCTGCCGGACGGACGCCATGCCCGCCTGCGTAGCAGAATTTCTGGAGGCGAAGATATGGAACTGACGCGTGTGTGTGTCCGCGTCCCTGCCACGTCGGCCAATGTGGGACCGGGCTTTGACAGTCTGGGGCTTGCCCTTTCTCTCTACAATACAGTGACGTTCGCACGTGCGGATGCCACCTGCGTCACGGGTGCCCCCGCCGCCTGTTGCGGGGAGGATAACCTGGCCCTGCGCGCCTTCCGCGCGGCGGAGGAAATGGCCGGGGCAGATCCGTGCGGCGTGCAGGTGCATATCCAGGCAGATGTCCCCATCTCCCGCGGGCTGGGTTCTTCCGCCACGCTTCTGGTCGCCGGTGCGGTGGGCGCCAATGCCTTGCGCGGCCTGGGGCTGACGCAGCAACAGCTCTTCACCATCGTGAACCGGCTGGAGGGGCATCCGGATAATGTGGCGCCCGCCCTGTTCGGCGGCCTGTGCGCCTCGCTCCTGGAAGATGAAGTCCCCTATACGCTCCCTTGCCCGGTGCATCCCTCCTTGCGTTTCTGCGCTTTCATCCCGGATGTCAAGACCTCTACCCACCGGGCGCGCACCGTGTTGCCTTCCTCCGTTCCTTATCGGGATGCCGTGTTCAATGCATCGCATGTGGCGGTGCTGTTGCCTGCATTGGCATCCGGGGATACCGTCATGCTGTCCCGTGCCCTGCAGGATCGCCTGCATGAGCCGTATCGCCACACGCTCATCCCGGAGATGGATGCGGTGCGCGCGGCGGCGCTGTCTGCCGGCGCCCATGCCTTTTTCCTCAGCGGGTCCGGTTCTACCTGTATGGCGATCTATACCGATACCGCCTTCCCGGACCGTGTGCGCCCGGCGCTCTCGCCCCTGACGCATGCATGGCAGGTCTGCCCCCTGCAACTGGATACAGAGGGGGCGCGTGTCCTGTGGCAGGAGTGAGCGATGCAGGATAGCTATTCACCGCAGGAACTTTCCCTGCTGGAAGAGGCCGCGGCCGCTTTGCTCCCCTGGTATCAGGCGCACCGGCGGGCATTGCCCTGGCGGGATGCCCCCTCTCCGTATCACGTCTGGCTTTCGGAGATCATGCTCCAGCAGACGCGTGTGGAGGCGGTGCGCCCGTATTATGCCCGTTTCTTGCAGGTGGCGCCGGATATTGCCGCCCTCGCCGCCCTGCCGGACGACCGATTGATGAAACTGTGGGAGGGGCTGGGGTATTACAGCCGCGCCCGCAATCTGAAGCGTGCGGCACAGGTGCTGTGTCGGGAGCACGGGGGGCAGATGCCATCTGACCCGGCCGCCCTGCGCCGCCTGCCGGGCATCGGTGACTATACCGCGGGCGCCATCGCCTCCATCGCCTTTGACCGGGCGGAACCGGCCGTGGATGGCAACGTACTGCGCATCCTCGCCCGCCTGCTGGCAGACGATACCGATGTCCTGTCCCCCGCGGCCAAAAAGAAGGCCACGGCCCTGTTGCGCGCCGTGTATGCTTCCCGGCAGGCACCGGGGGATCATGCCGCCCTGACGCAGGCATGGATGGAACTGGGGCAGACGGTATGCCTGCCGCAGAAGGCCCCGCGGTGTGATGCCTGCCCCTTAGCGCCGCTTTGCCTTGCTTATCGCAGGGGCACCGTATCCGATCTCCCCGTGCGGCAGGGGAAGCAGGCGCGGCGCACCTGTCACCTCCTTGTGCTGGTATTGCGCACGCAGGAGGGCC
>CAYXDB010000095.1:0-6877 GCA_964463735.1 uncultured Ruminococcus sp.
GCTTTGCAGAAGTGGATATATATGTGCAGGACGAGGCTTCTCAGATCGCCACAGCGGCGCTTTGCGTCCAGCAGGCATCGCTGGTGGTGGACACCTGCGCGTGCCCGGGGGGCAAGGCCTTTGGCCTGGCGATGGATATGCCGCAACAAGGGCGCCTGATCGCCATGGACGTGCACGAGAGCAAATTGTCCCTGATCCGGGAGGGGGCCGAGCGCCTGGGGCTGTCGTCGATCGAGGTGCTGTGCCACGATGGGCAGGCGCCGCGGTCGGATCTTCGCGGGGCGGCAGATGCCGTGCTGTGTGATGCCCCCTGCTCTGGCCTGGGGGTATTGGGGAAAAAAGCCGACCTGCGCTATCACGCCTGGCCGGCGCGGGAAGGCCTCCCCGCCCTGCAGGAACAGTTGCTTTCCTCCGCCGCTACATATGTGCGCCCCGGTGGCGTGCTGGTCTATGCCACCTGCACCTTAAATGAAGCCGAGAATGGTGGGGTGTGCGCCGCTTTCCGTTCCGCGCACCCGGATTTTGAGGTGCTGGATTTTGCCGTTTCTTCGCTTGCGTCGCATGGGGGGCAGTTGCGCCTCTTGCCGCCGGTGCACCAGACAGACGGCTTCTTTATCGCCGCTTTCCGGCGCCGTGAGGGGACGCTATGACAGAGAGATACAAAAAGGAGCAGGGGCCGATGGAACTACAGACAACTGCCTGTCCCACGCAGGAAAAGATAGATATTCTGGCACTACTGCCGGAAGAATTGGAGGCATTCTTTGCCACATTGGGGCAACCGCGCTATCGCGCCAAGCAGGTCTTTTCGGCGCTGGCACGCGGGGTCGCGCCAGAGGATATGACCGTCCTGCCCAAGGCATTGCGCGCCACCCTCGCGGAGCGTTGTGTTTTCCGCCTGCCGCAGGTCGCGCAGAAGCTGGTCTCCGCCATAGACGGTACCGTCAAGTACCTCTTCCGCCTGTCAGACGGCGCCTGCGTGGAGGGCGTTTTGATGCGGTATAATTACGGCAACACGCTCTGCATCTCCAGCCAGGTCGGCTGTCGCATGGGGTGCCGCTTCTGCGCCTCCACGATCGGGGGGAAGGTGCGGGATCTGTACCCGTCGGAGCTGCTGGGGCAGGTCATCGCGGCGGAACAGGATAGTGGGAAAAAGGTCTCCCACATCGTGATGATGGGGATCGGAGAACCGCTGGACAATTTTGCGCATGTGGTGCAGTTTCTGCGCCTGGTCAATCACCCGGATGGGGTGTGCATCGGGTATCGCCATATCTCGCTCTCCACCTGTGGTCTGGCGGACCGCATTCGCGACCTGGCCGATCTTGCACTGCCTATCACGCTCTCGATCTCTTTGCATGCGCCGACCGATGCACAGCGGTCGGAGATCATGCCGGTCAACCGCCGCTATCCTTTGCGGGAGTTGTTTGCCGCGTGCCGCTATTATTATCGTGTGACCGGGCGGCGCATCTCCTTTGAATACACGCTGATCGCCGGGAAGAATGATACACCCGCAGACGCCAATACCCTTTCCGATCAACTGATCCAGGCCTTCCGCGGGACGGGGGCGCCCCTGCATGTGAATCTGATCCGGGTCAATGAAGTCAAGGAGACCGGCTTCCGCCGCGGTGACCGCGAGAGCGTAGCGGCCTTTGCCGCCGTGCTGGAAAAGCGCGGCATCGTGGCCACGGTGCGCCGCCGCCTGGGGGCAGATGTCAATGCCGCCTGCGGGCAGTTGCGCCGCGCCGCCGCACAGCAGGACCAAAAAGATGACAGCACCGTGTGACGGCGCAGGAAGGGAATAAACGTATGGTATGGTATGCCGAGAGCCAGTGTGGCCCGGTGCGGGAAGAGAACCAGGATGTCTATCGGTATGAGGAGATCGGCCGGGATACGCTGGCGCTGATCTGTGACGGCATGGGGGGCGCGGCCGGTGGCCTGGTCGCGGCCACGCTGTGCGCCGATGCCTTTATGCGCTATATGCGGGAGAGCCTGCCCGTGCGGGACAAAAGCGACCCGATGGCGGTGCGCCGCCTGTTCAGCCACGCGGTATACACGGCCAACCAGGCCGTATTCACCCGCGCCGTTGAGTCACCGGCGCTGTCCGGCATGGGGTGCACGCTGGTGGCCGTGCTGTTGTGCCAGGGGCAGGCGTATTTCTGCAATGTGGGCGACAGCCGTGCCTATCTGCTACGCGCCGGCGGTTGCGAGCGCCTGAGCCATGACGATACCTACGTCCAGCACTGTATGGACAACGGGAGCATGACACCGCAGGGGGCCGCAGAGAGCGGCATGCAGCATTGGCTGACGGTGGCTATGGGCATGGGGCCCTATGTCGAATTGCATTATATCGCGCGGGCGCTCCAGCCGGGGGACCGTGTCTTGCTCTGCACCGACGGGCTGACCGGCTATTGCCCGGACCCCCTGCTGGCCAGCATGGGGGCGGCCGCCCCCAGCGCCGAGGCATGCGTGCATACGCTGGTATCCCATGCCCTGGAAAACGGTGGGCAGGACAATGTAACTGCCCTGGTATTGGAAGTATAAGGGACCCGTGTGTTCTGAATATGTAGAAAGGAGGGCGGTATGGAACCAAAGGAACTGCTGGGGCGCGTATTGGATGCCCGCTACCAGTTGCAGGAGATCGCCGGGGTCGGCGGCACGGCCGTCGTCTACCGTGCGCAGGATCTTCTCCTGCGGCGGACGGTGGCAGTGAAGGTGCTGTGGGACGGCCCGCCGCTCCCCCCGCCGGAGGGAGCAGGGCAGGATGCGCAGGATAGGCAGGCCGCCCGCCGCCTGAACCGAGATGCCTTTTTCCGGGAGGCAGTGGCGGCCTCCGCCCTGGCGCATCCCGGTATCGTGACGGTGTATGATGTCTGCCGCGCCCCCACGCCCTATATCGTGATGGAATATGTGGCAGGGAAGTCGCTTGCTACCCGTATGGCCGAGGGGCCGATCCCGTATGCCGCGCAGCTCTCCATCACGCTGGCGGTGTTGGAGGCCCTCCACGCGGCGCATATGCAGGGCATCGTCCATCGGGATATCAAACCGCAGAACATCCTCCTTTCTGACACTGGGGAAGTCAAGGTGACGGATTTTGGCATCGCCGGTGCCATCGGGCAGAATGCCCGCCAGGGGAAGGAACGCGTGCTGGGCACGACCGAGACCATCAGCCCGGAGCAGGCCATGGGTCATGCGCTGGACGCCCGCTCTGACCTGTATTCCCTGGGGGCGGTGATGTACCGGATGGCGACCGGGCACCCCCCTTTTGAAGATGACGACCCGGAGACGGTGGCCTTTTTGCACGTGCATGAAGTGCCACGTTATCCCTCCACCTGGAACCCGTGTGTCGCGAAAGGGTGGGAACAGATCATTTTGTGCGCGCTGGAAAAATCCCCCGCCCGCCGCTTTGGCACGGCGCGGGCGATGCGGGAAGCGGTCCTTGCCCTGCAAAAGGACCCGGACCGTACCTTCCGCCGTTTTTCCACGGCGCGCACGCCCGGCATCACAGAAAAACTCTCTCGCCGCCCGCTGTTGCTCTCCCTGCTACTGGGGGTCGCTTTAGGCGGGGTGCTCCTTTGCCTGACGCTGGTCCTTAACCAGAGTTATGCCGGTTCTCCGGTCACGATCGTAGAGGTGCCGGCATTGGTGGGCACGGTCTATGTGCCGGAGGGGGAGGCACTGTGGCCAACGGATACGCGCATCACCGTTTCGTACACCTATGTCTTCCGGGCGGACCTGCCGGAGGGGACGGTGCTGGCGCAATCGGCCGCGGCCGGCACCCTCTGGAAACTGGACGGGCCGGAGGATCAAAAAGAATTGCAACTGACCCTGAGCACCCAGCGGCCACTTGCCTGAGCGGCATACGGCCGGTGCCGCAGGGCCTATGATAAAGGATGGTAAGAACATGCAGGGGCTAGTCGTTAAGAGCACGGGGGGCCTGTTTACGGTGCGCCCGTTGGATGAGGCGGAGGGGAAAGCCCTCGTGGCATGCCGCGCCCGGGGCGACCTGCGCCGTGGTGCGGCGCGGATCCTGGTAGGGGACCGCGTGGTGCTGGTGCAGGAAGCGGGGGACTATGTGATCGAGCAGGTCTTGCCCCGCCGCAACGCACTCATCCGCCCGCCGCTCGCCAATCTGGATGAGGTGCTGGTGGCCGTCGCCGTGGCCGACCCCGCCCCCATCTTGGAAACAACGGATAAACTGCTCTCTATTTTGGAATACAACCAGATCGGCGCGACGATCGTGCTGACCAAGGCCGACCTCTCGCCCGCCGCGGCCGGGCACCTGCAACAGATCTATCAGACGGCGGGCTACCGCACGCAGATCGTCAGTGCCTATACGGGGGACGGGGTGGCGGAACTGGCGGCCCTGCTGGCCGCCCACGGGCAAGAGGGCCGTTGCTTTGCCCTGGCAGGGGCCTCCGGCGTGGGAAAATCCTCACTGATGAATGCGCTCTTCCCGGCGCTCCAGTTGCAGACCGGGGAGATCAGCCGGAAATTGGGGCGCGGGCGCAATACGACTCGCCATACCGAACTGCATGAGGTGTGGCCGGGCGCTTTCTTAGCCGACACACCGGGCTTCAGCCTGCTGGATTTTTCCCGGTTCGATTTTCTGCCGCTGGCGGCCCTCCCCGCCACGTTCCGTGAGTTTGCCCCCTATCTGGGCGCCTGCCGCTATGGCGATTGCCGCCATATCAAGGAGGAAGATTGCGCCATTCGGCGTGCATTGGCCGCCGGGCGTATCGCCCCCAGCCGGTACGAGAGCTATGTGTCCCTGTGGCACACATTAAAAGAGAAAGATCCCTATGCACCGCGCCCGTAAAGGCCGCATCGTGCACAGAAAGAGGCGCCCCGCGCGGGGCGCCTCTTTCTGTATTGTGCGCAGGTATCCTATTTATAACTGGAAGGCAGGCGGCCGGTGTAGCGCCGGAAGGTACGGGCAAAAAAGGAGAGGTTATCAAAGCCGCATTGGGCGGCCGCCTCTGCCACGGTGCTCCCCGCGCGGAGATAGGCAATGGCCTGCATACAACGGTATTTGTTGATATACTGGATCATCGTCTGCCCGGTCATGCGCCGGAATTCCCGGCACAGGGCGTATTTGTCATAGAGGACGGCCCGCGCGATCTCGTCCAGCGAAAGATGGTGCGCGTAGTTTTGCCGGATGTAGGTCATGGTGCGCCGCACGGTCTCGGCGCCCCGCCCGGAAGGGGCCGACCGCCTGGGGGTGGCATGGCGCTCTGCCACGCCGATCAGAGCCCCCAGCAGGAGATGATGGAGCCGGGCGATGCGGCAGGGGGCATCTTGCTGTGCGTAGAGCGAGATCAGTTGCAGGAGGAGCGCATACAGGGTCGCGTCCTGTACCAGCGGGCAGAGATCCAGCCCCGCCGGATCCAACCCCATCTGGCGGCAGAAGTCCAGGCGGACGATCAGGGCGGAATACGTTAGGGCAGTGGCCGTCACGGTGTGATGGATCACGTGGGAGGGGATCACGGCCATGTCCCCGGGGTGCAGTGCCAGGGGCTGTCCGTCCAGCCACACGGTGCCTTCTCCCTCCGTGCAGATCTGGATCTCCAGGTCCTCATGCCAGTTGCTTTCTTCACTGTTGCAGTCACTGGCCCGATGCAGGCCAGCATATAGGACGAACGGGAGCCCGTCTGCCTGTTGCCCGTATTCTTCATAGCGTGTACCAGCCATGCGCTCTCCTCCTCCACGCCGGGGCGCCCCGTGCGTCTATGCCCCGGTGGCCACGATCCCCTTTGCCTGCTCATTATAGCACAGTTTTTCCAGCCGGTCAAGGCCCTTTGCGGCCGGGTGGCACGCCTTTTTGTACAAAATCTTGAAGTTTTTCGGCTTTTCCTATTGATTTTTCCAACGCGGTATGGCATAAGCGGTATGGCATAATAGGTATGCTACACAAACTAAATAGCCAAACAGGGCGGGATCATGGGCAGGGCATACTCTACCTTTTTTCGGTTGCCATTTTGGATTTTCGGTAAAAACCCGGATCCTACTAAATGGCACGGGAACGCCCTACCTGTTTAGTTTGTGTAGCGACAATCGGGATCTGTGTTTTTCGGAGCGTCGATCCTGATCGGCGCTTTTTTTATTTGCCATTTTGATAGGAGGAAGATCGATGAATGACCAAAACAGTACCCCAGAAACGCAGACAGTCGATGTATCGCCCGATGCCGCAAAGGCATCTCATGCGGCCATCGGAAAGGAGCGGCGCACGCGCTCTTTTGTGCTGGGCGGGCTTGCAGCGCTGATATGCCTGGCCCTGGGCATCTATCGCCTGTGCACGACCGGTGTGGGAGACGGGATCATGTCCTTTGCGTGGCTCCTGCTGGCACCCTTTGCTTATACCTTTGTTTCCTGTTGTGTGTTAGGCAACAATTTCATCCTGGAGATGGTCTTGACGGTATGGACCTGGGGGTTTGTCCGCTTCCCCGGTCTGATCTTCACACTGAATTTGGAAGGCATCGTGTGGTTGATCACCGTGAAACTGATCTTCTGGTTGATCGGCTTTCTGATCGGCGCCATGTTCTTTTTGCTGGCCATAGGGCTTGGCATGCTCTTTTCGCTATTCGTATATCCTTATGCTCTGCGGAAAAATTTGCAAAGACCGGAGGAATTTGAAGTATGAAAAAATGGTGGATCGTTTGCCTTGTACTGCTTTGCGTGGTGGCCATGGCCGCCTGTGACAATGCAGACACCCCGGTACCGTCTGTTCCGGGCACCCCCACAGACCCCAGCACCCCCACAGACCCCAACACCCCGAAAGATCCCAGCACCCCCAAAGATCCCAGTACCCCAACGAAACCCAGCACACCAGCTGAGCCGGCCAAGACTTAAACCGTGACATTCAATGAAGAAAAAGGGAATAAAA
>CAYXDB010000096.1:0-6875 GCA_964463735.1 uncultured Ruminococcus sp.
ACCAATAAGATCGGGACAGAATATGTGGCGGTATATTCCACGGCATCCCGCGTCGGCTATATCGTAACGACGCCGATCTTCGGTTTCGCAACGGCCGTTTCGGTCTTTGCTTCACAGAATCTGGGGGCAGGGAAGTTGGATCGCGTGCGGGCCGGTGTAAAGCAGACGCTCACGCTCGTTACCGGTATCAACGTCTTCCTCTTCCTTCTCCTGTTCTTCACCAGCGAACCGCTGATCCAGGTGCTGATGGGGGCGGAGGCCACGGCGATCGATGCCGGTGTGACCTATCTGCGTATCCGCTGTACGGCCATGTTCGTCCTGACCCTGGCGGCCGTATATAAGAACGTGCTGAATGCGCTGGGGCGGCCGCTGTTCCCCACGATATCCGGCTTCCTGGAGATTGGCGTGCGCTATATCATCCCCCTGGTGCTGGCACCCGTGCTGGGCTTTTTGAGTGTGCCGCTCACGGATGCGATCTCCTGGCTCATGCTGGCCCTCTTCTTGATGCCCGCCTATTTTGTGGAAGTGCGGAAATTACAGAATACCGTGAAGATGCCCGCGTGAAAACGATGTAGCGGGCCCGCTCTTACCGCATCCGCCCTACACGGCAGACCACATCGGTAAAGCCGGAATGGGGAATACCCAGGAGGCGATCCATTTCCGCGGCGGCATTTTCGTATCGCCCGGGCGAAAAATGGATAGCTATGTAATCTGCCTCCTTGATTTTTCCCGCCGCCTGTCGACAAAAACTCCGCACCGGGGCAGCCAAAGAGAATACCCAAATCGGAGAACAGATCGTCACGTGGTCATACTTTTCCAAATCCACCGTGATCGGCGCAATGGGCATATCCCAGCGGTGCATGCCGAAGCGGCCGCACCACCAGAAGCCAAGCGTGCCTTCTGTTCTTTCTGTCGCTTTGATCTCATAGATCTCCGCGCCCGTTTCGTTTGCCCGCTCATAGGCGACCTTCTTGACGTACCCCATGCGGGAGAAGTAGACTACCAGTTTGGATCGATCTGTACCGATATTCGTATAGCTTCCCGTATCGACGGTAAATTCCTCCTGCCGGCGGAATATACCGGTCATATAGCCCGTCAGCGCCTGGCATGCGCCGAAGATAAAAAACGCGATGGACAAAACATTCGCCGGGAACATATAAAACTGGATGCAGATCCACAGCATCAGCGTTACACCGAACACACCGCCCAGCACCACGCCGCTCTTTTTCTTCGCCAACAGTAGCCCCGCCGCCGTTAAATTGGTCAAGCCGTTGACGATCAGCAAGGCGACACCCGAAAACGTATAATCCGTAAACAGTATGTCGGCAAACGGCAATTTCTGAAAATAGGGGAGCATCGCATCCATTTGCAAAAGCTTGCCGCTTGGATCGATCAGCATGCAGATCGCACCCCATACCGCGCCGAGCCCGACAAACAACGTCCAGAAGATCAGCCACTTTCGGGCTGTATTGTATCTTGATTTTTTCAAATTTTTTCTCCCTCTTTTATCCAATCGTCCAAAAACTTCATTTGCTCGGTCGTGTGGAACCAATGCTCGCCGTTTTCCATAACGGTCAAGCTTGCCCCGTGTGCGTTTGCAAAATCGGAAATTGTTTCTCGATCTGTTAAATTGTCCTTTTCGCCGTACAAAATTTTAGTCGGTACACGCCAATTGATCGGGTTATCGCGCACGTAGCCGAGATATTGCCAAGAAAGAGTTTCCCCGAACGACGTTTCTATCTCGCCTTTTTCGTGCAAATCGTGTTCGGTAACATCAGCCCAAGCCATCATGTTTTTAATCAACTTTTCCATATCGACGGCGGGCGAAATAAAATACGCCTTTTCTATTCTGTCTTGAGGTAGGGCGCACATAGAAAAATACGCGCCTATGCTGTTTGCGACAAGAATAACTTTGCCGTAACTTTCGGTTATGCGATTAAAAGCCGGTGGAAATTCTTCTTTTGCCGACCATGGCGTTTGGGCTTTATAATCGAGCCCTACCACGTCGCAATCGGGGAAAAGCAGCTTGTAATGCTCGGCTTCGGTAGCCGAGCCACCTTTACCGTGAACGTATAAAACCAACGCATTCTTTTGCGCTCTTCTAAACGCAACGGTTCGTCCTTTCATAGATATTTTTTCAACTTCGTATCCGTATGTCGCCAATTCCTTTTTGTATCGCAAAAAAGAATGATCGATACAAACACCTGTTATATCCGCTATTTCGTCAAAGGTCAAAATAACGATTTCCTTGTCGCAAGCCGCGATATACTGCCAAAGTGCATTATATTTACTCATCTCGTCCCTCCGTGCCGCATAATCGGGATTTTTAAGTCTCGTTTTCGTACTTATGTTTTAGTCCTTGATACATATCGGTGAGCGTCTGACTGCAAAGTTCTTCACTCCAATCGTAATAGTCGGTTGCAAGCATGGTTGCAATACCGTGAACGTAAGTCCACATTTCAAGATAGAACGTCATAGCTCGTTCTTTGGATATATTCACTTGTTTGCAAATGAGGTCGGCGATCATTTCGACTTCTGACGTTTGCTTTGTTTTATCCTCGTTTGTCCTATCGCGCATAAAGATCAGTTTGAACAGTTCTTTTTCTTCTCTTGCAAAACGAATATACGCCATACCACTTGCTTTATAGGGCGGATATTTTCCGCTTGCCATATCTTCTTTTAAGTAATTTTGATAGATCTCCTCCGCCGCGACAAGGATCGCGCTTTTCAGTTCTTCCATACTGTCAAAATAACTGAACACGGGGCGGTGAGAAGTGCCGAGCTTCGTTCCCACGGCACGTGCGGTAACGGCATGAAAGCCTTTCTCTCTCGTCAGATCGAGTGCGGCATTTATTATTTCTTCCTTGGTAAACATAAAATTTCGTGGCATTGCAGACCTCGCTTTGGTAAAGTTACTGTTGTTGTGTCACATCAGTGACCTTATTATATCACTTATAAAGAAAAAAATCAATCCCTATACACTCATAATTTACAAAAAAAATTAAAAAAGCCGACGGAAAGTGGTTTTTCCACAATTCGTCGGCTTTGATTATGTTTTATATATGATTAGTCTTTTATCTCCCAATGACCGTTTTTGTCCGAACCGACACGAGTAATATATCCGTTATCTTTTAATACTTTCAACGCGCGCTTTACGGTTTCGCGAGAAATACCTATGGCTGTTGCTATATCATCAATCGTGCTATCGGAATGGCTTTGTATAAATTGCAAAACCTTTGTTGCAGATTTCGTAAGTTTTACAGGCTCATTTACAGGCTCATTTACAGGCTCATTTTTTGCCTTTTTCGGCTTGTTAAACGGGATCGTAACCGTTATCATATTCTGTGAAAACGTATAAGCATTTTCACCATATTCTTTCACGACAATAGGTACACCGTGTCCCGAATGCTCGACAATACCGCATTGAAGAAAGATTTTCATAAGCTCTTTGTTGACCGGTTCTGTTTTGCCTGATAAAAATTCTTCCTTGGTAAGATTTTTCGGTATGCCGCCGTAAGAAACGATTTCCAATCTATCTTCAAACCAATATACAGCGGGCGCCAATTCTTCTGACCATTTGTTATGCACGCAAGCATTGATCCACGCTTCCTTAAACGCTTCGCTACTGAAAAGACGTTGTTCCTTTCTCGGACGAACGGACACGTCTATAAACGTTTCGTTTAATGCATCACAGTAGTTAATAACCTTTTCAAGCGATTCGATAAGGCAAGTGTAGCCGTATTCGTTTCTTTTTACAAATTCGGATTTATCTTTTCCCTTAAATACGGCAACCTTTATAGAGTTCATATTTTCGTCGGCAAGAATGTCTGCCAAAATATTAAATTTACCATCGGCAGTCACCAACCCGAAATTTTTATAAAACGTGCTCTCACTGATATGAATACCTTTGCTGATAAGATATTGCTTTAATTTTGCAAAAGTCAGATCTTCACGCAGAACAGGCATATCCTTAATTGCTTTTTTGGGAATGCTTATGCTTTCCACAAATCTTTGTTCTATCTCATCTTCCGTCATACCGCGGCAAGTTGTGCCGATGCGGACAAAACAACCGTTGGCGCTACGACCGTATTTCTTTATATAGTAGAGCGAATTTCCTTTTGCAACCTTGATTTCGATTACGTTTTTGCCGTCAACGAATTTCGTGCCGAGATCAACAAAGCTTTGCGGATTCGGTAAAATTTGCGTGGTAATAATATCCGCAATCTTCTTTTGCGTTTCGTCAAGCGCATTTACGCCGACAACCGTTCCGTCATCTTCCACGCCGATATAAATTGTGCCGTCAAAACTGTTGAGAAAAGCAACGATCTCTTTGGGCAACGTATCGTTCAATATTCGTTTTAATTCAACCTTTTCGGTTTCTTGAAATATCATGAAAAGCCCCTACTTTATTTAGGATATTTATATTATATCAAAATTTAAAGAAAATTTCAACAGTTACTGAATGGCAAAAGGTTAATTTGTTTGTAGTGTTACGACAAAATTTATGCAATAAAAATCAAAAGCCACTGGAAGGTGTTTTTCACCATCCAACGGCTTTTTCTATGTTCTATCGCTTTTTGTATCCGCAGTCGCAATGATCGTCGCCATTCGCAATCGTATATTGCCGCACGAATCTTGTCGCTCCCCCAGCCTCGCTCATCGTATAGTCTAACGCGCACATGGCGGGCGTCAGATCAAACAAGCCCAATTCTTTCATCAAAACGCATATACCGCATTTGGTAAACCGCCCTTCGTACCCGCTTCCGTCAGGATAAGGCAAAAAATCCATATTCCACGAATAGGGGTTGCGGTCGGCGGCGCGGAAAGCGGCGGTCTTTTTCATGCCGGCGATATCCTTTGGCGTAAACTTACGTTTGCCGCTCATGCGGCAGAACCACTGCATCGTGCGCGTCATCATAGAATTTCGGTAATAGACCGTCAGTTCTTCCACGGTCGGGCGCCTGGGCATGCAAAGTACCACCGCACACCCCACAGCGCAATGTACGATATTCATTTTGAACCGGTCGCCCTTCTCAAATTCGGGGAGCTTTGCGATGATTTCTTTGTACTGTCTCTTCGCCTGTTCCATGACCGATCTTGCCTGTGGCCTGCTCAAGCCGAAAACGACCGTCAAATTTTTGCGAAGCGATTTTTTGAACAGCCCCCACATGAAAGAGGGCATTCCTGGGTATTTCATTCCAATTCCTCCTCACCAAATCCAAAGCATCAAAGCGCTGCTGAGAAAGCCAGCCAAAATCGCAAAGGGAACGACAGGAAGGCATACCTTAACGTGAAACCACTTTTGATGATATTCCTTTTCCATGTGTTCTGTCCCCGGAAGCCGAACACGCTTGATGTTGGCAAACAGCACCCAATCCAGGAAAAAAGTGTCCCATGCAAACACGCAGAGCATATAAACCCAAGTCAGCCCCACACCCTGCCAAAAGGTTTTCGCTCCAGCCAGATGCAGCATCCATGCAAACAAGAACAGAAATACGATCACAGCAAGCAATTTCTTAATCTTCATCAGTTTACTAAGTTTCTTTTTCGTTGCTTCCTTGTGCTGAGAGCGGTAGTATTCCGCCTGAATTTCCGGCGGATAATCGCTGATAAACGTCAACGGACTGATAAGTAACATACCAAACACAAGCGCACCAAATACCACAAGCATTATAGCAATTTCAATTAAAATAACGGAAAGATCCATAACTATTTATTTTCTCCCGACCAAAAGGGTAGAGCCTTTGAGCATCAAACACCTAGCTTCCTTTTTGGACATAAACGTTCCGTCTGTCGTGTCGATCATTCTCACTTCCGTATAACCCATTGCCTTGAGTTTTTGACAAAACGCCTCCATATCACCGTAGCGGTTTTTGCCCATTAGATCGTGAATGGCAAACGTACCGCCCTTTTTCAGAACGCGCAAGGTTTCGAGTAAAACCTGTTGCTTATCATAGCCCGAAATATTATGATAGACGTAGTTGCTTGTAACCGCGTCGAATGTTTCGTCGGCAAAGGGCAACTTTGTGGCATCGCCTTTTTGAAACGTCGTATTGCTTACGTGTTCCGCCTTGGCATTGTTTTGACAGAGAGAAAGACTAAATTCCGCATAGTCCTTGCCCCAACGGTCAACGCCCACCATATTGCCTTGCGGATTTTGCTTGGCGCAAGCGATCGTAAGCGCTCCGCTGCCGCAACCGACGTCAAGACCTGTTCCGCCGTTCGGCAAGGTGATATATTTTGCAGTACCTTCGACGATCTGACGGGAGAGTTGCCGTTTCCCTTCATAGGAAAACGCACGGTATGCCGTAATGCTCCATTGCAGCATTTTTCCGCAAGCCAAAGCGACAACGGCAAACAAAATGCCGAGAACGATCCTCCAAGCCTTCGTCACCCAAAGTCCGCAAACGCCGAAAACGACGAAAGCCGCAAGCGACAAAGCCGTCGCTATGAGCATAGATACGATCAAAATTTTCGGCACCCAATTCTTATAATTCGGTTTCATGTGATAACACCTCATTTCAAATCTACAAATAGTATACTTTCCAGCCGAGGCAGCCTCTCTTGAAAGAGTTTCAGCTGGCATTGGCTAACATACCGCCTTGAAAAAATTTTCATTCTCTCGTTTCATTTCTTAAAGCCGAACAAATGATCCCACCCTGCAATAAAGAAATTAATACTCGTAACCGCTACCTGCACTTTTGCAAACATGTATGCGCCTCCTTGCCAAATATTGCTTTCATATTTTTTCTTTTCCAATTTACAAAACGGGCCTGCGCCCCTCTGGCGGCCGATCCGCGCGTCTGCACGAAGCGGGAAGTGATGCCTTTTTGCTTTGCGGTTAGCGATGGCTAACTTGCTGGGCTGAAAAAAGA
>CAYXDB010000097.1:0-6801 GCA_964463735.1 uncultured Ruminococcus sp.
ATGGTGGCGCGGTCCTTCATCCGGTAGGGCCAGACGGCGCCGGGGGCACCGTCATCGGTATAGGCCTCCACCGTTTGGGTGTACAGGATCAGCCCGTAGTTCTGCCCGTATTCTTCCATGGGGCGAGGGGCCGGGGCGTCGATCAGGCGCCCGGTCAGCGCCTCCAGATTATCAAAAAGGAGCGCTTGCCGGTCCAGCGGCACCGTCAGTGCCTGGGTGGGGTGCGCGGGGGCGATGTGCGGGCGCGCGGGGCGCCCCAGGTGCCGGTCCAGCGCATCACGGCAGAGAAAATACTTGTCCCCGACCGTCCCATCTGCGTGGATGAGGGCGTCCTCATCATAGGTGGTGGCGTGCGGGATATAGCGTTCCGGCGTGCCGGGGCGCGCGGAATAGGAGCGGCCATAGTTGGCGCCGCCCATAAAGCCGAAGTTGGTGCCGCCGGAGAACATATAGAAACTGATGTGTCCCCCCAGCGCCAGCCCCTCCGCGTAGCCGTCCGAGGTCTCGCGCGGGTCGCGGAAGTGGAAGGGCTCGCCCCAGTGGATAGAGCGCCCGGCCCAGAATTCCGCGCAGAAGAAGGGGTTGTGCGGCAGTTCCTGCCGCATGATGGCCTCTGCATGGGCAGAGGTGCCACGGTTGGCACGGTAATCGGTCCCCACCAGATCGCCCGCGTCTCTCCGCCCGAAAGCGATCATGGAGGGGAGGTCGCCTTCCGCCGTGTAGAACGGGACGTCCACCCCGCCCTCCCGGAGCATGCGCCCCAGGGCGTGGATATACGCGTGGTCCTGCCCGAAGGAGCCGTATTCGTTTTCCAGCGCAACGGCCAGGATCGGCCCGCCTTTTGTTGACAGGTAGGGGAGGAAGCGCGGGATCAGGGCGTCGTAATACCGCGCAACGGCTTGCAGATAGGTGGGGTCGGAGGAACGCAACTCGGTCTTTTCATCCCGCAGGAGCCAGGCCGGGAGACCACCCAGATCCCACTCGGAGCAGATGTAGGGGGCGGGGCGGAGCAGGACGCGCAGCCCGTGGGCGGCGCATTTCTCCAAAAAGAGCGGCAGATCCAGCATGCCATCAAAGCAGAAATGGCCCGGCTGTGGTTCATGCGCGTTCCAGGGGACGTAGGTCTGGATGGTATTCAGGCCAAAATCCACGCACAGGTCCAGACGGCTGTCCCAGTCGGCTACGGGGATGCGGAAGTAATGTACATCACCGGCGCAGAGGAAAAACGGTTCATCATCCAGATAGAACCGGTCGTGGTCAAAATGCAGGGTGCGGGGCTTCATAGATCATATCTCCTTCAGGTATCAAATATAGGCGTATAGCGCATTTCGCAACACACGGGGTGCTTTATAGAGCGGGATGGGGGGAGAGCTGGTGCAGGAGCACCTGCCGGAACGCCTCCGCCACCGGGGAAAGCGAATGGCGGTAGGAAAGACAGGTGGGATAGGTCAGGCGGGCCTCCTGCAAGGGGAGGAGGCGTACCCCCATGTCTGATGCCCGCTGGGGCGTGATATCAGAGAGGAAGGCGATCCCCATCCCTGCCGCCACGCAGGCGATGGCAGAGGCCGTGTCCGAGACGGTCACGGCGGTGGGCAGGTCGATCTCTCTGCGCTGGAGCAACTCCCGCGCCAGACGGGTAGCCGGGCGACCCGGGGGCAGGGAGATCAGATGCTCTCCCTGCAGGGCATGCAGGGGGACCTGATCCCAGGCGCTCAGACGGTGATTGCCGGGCACGGCCAGGAGCACCTCCGCCTCGCGCAGGGGGTCGGCCCCCAATTTGTCGGGCAGGGCGGCGTCACAGGACAGGCGCAGATCATAGTCGGAGGCGCCCGGTTCCTGCGGCGTCTCATAGAGGGAGAAGGTGACCTCCGGATTCTCCGCGCCGAAGTCGGAGAGCAGACGGAGCACGGCCGCGCTGTGTTCTTCACACAGCAGGCGGATCTCCCCGCGCAGGTCGCCCTCGCCCCGGAGGTGCACCGTGGCGTCCTGCAATCGTTGCAGGGCGTCCTGTACCTCCCGGCAGAATTTCTTGCCCCGGTCGCTCAGCACCACGCGGTTCCCCTTGCGCAGGAATAGCGGCACGCCCAATTCGCGTTCCAATTGGGCGATCGTTTTGGATATAGCGGATTGGGGGATGTTGTGGTATTTTGCCGCGCGGGAAAAATTCTCCAGCCGCGCGGCCGTGCACAGATATTTCAACTGTAATAATTCCATGTGCCGTCCTCCTGTTTTCTTCATTGTACCACAAACGGGAGGAAAAAGTCAATAAAAACGTGGCCCCTTTTGCGGTTTATTCCTCCCGTAGGAGCAAAAAAGACAGGCGGGGTGGGCCGCCTGTCAATCTAATGCGTATTTGTTCTCGATCTCCTCGGAGAGGGTAGAGGTCATGTGCCAGGTATACAGGATCCAGAGCAGGGTCAATATCCAATCCAGCAACCACAGCCAACCGAAGACGGGGAAGATGCCCTGGCTACTGCTGGGGCCGGTAACGCCTTCTGTAGTCGGCTTGCCCAGCTTGATCGCCTCGGTGATGCGGCGCAGAAAGACGTCGCACACCCGCACCACCGCACACAGGCACCCCAGCACGGTGAAGAAGACATTTTTGCGTTGCAGTGCCCCGTGCAGGGAACGGTGAGATGCGTAGGGGTTGATGTGGTCTAGGGGGTAGCCGGTCTCGTTTTGAATGAGGCGGGAAAGACAGCGGGACAGGCAGAGTAGTGTTCCCACGGCGCAGACCCCCTCTGCCAGGCTGACCCATTGCAGGGCATCATATAGCGCATCTGCCGCGGGCAGGCGCCCTAACGCCCCATAGCTGTATGTGGCAAAGAACTGCCGCTCCAGCACGTAGGCGGCGATGCTGGTGCCCACCCAGGCACCGGCACAGCACCAGACGGGGATAGCGCCCCGGCGCAGGCAGGGATACAGCACGCCGACCCCGGCGCACAGGAGCAGGATGCCGATGGCATCCGGCAAATAATTGATCTGGTCAAAGTTCAGATCGATCATGCAGACCACGCCGGCGCACAGCAGATACAGACCGGTGCGCAAGCGGCGGACACGCGCCATGCCGTGCAGGGGGAGCGGTTCCGGTGGGAGAGCGGCCTCTTTCTCGGCGCACAGGGCGCTAAGGGTCTCATCCCGCCCCAGATGGCGACACAGCGGGATAAAGCGATACAGGAACACCCCGCCGATGATCAGTCCCACCAAACAGGAGAGCAGGACCAGGTAGGGGCGCAGGGTGAGGATGTCCGGGCCGTAGGTCACCTCTCCCAGGTTGCGGTTATATAAGTAACACAGTTCCGGCAACAGGGCAAGGACCGGGCGGGCGATGACCAGCGTCATGGTGGCATTGCGCCCCAGGGTCGCCCCGCGGCTGGCCGCCACGCGGACGCCGTACCGCGTCCCCAGATAGTCCAGCCCTTCAAAAAAGGCATGGAAGGCGGGGATGGCCAGGAGCAGTTCCACGATGCCGTAGCAGAGGGCGAACAGCGGCAGATTGATGCGCAGGGTGTCGTCATAGCCCGAGGTGCCCATCATGATCACATAGGCCGGGAGCCGGGTGAAGGTCAAAAGGGTCAGATACAGAAATCCGCGCCGTGCGCGGGCAAACGGCTCAAAATACCGGGGCAGGCGGCGCATACCGGCGATCAGACACAGGTAGGCGACGCAGTCCGGCAGGACGTCCAGGATGTTGATGTTGGGATTGAAAAGGAACAGGGCGGCCACGATCATGGCGGCGGTGTTCAGGGCAGGGCGCTCCTTTTTCATTTTTTCTTTTTCCGCTCCTTCTGTGCCTGTTTTTCATGATATTTTTCCGTGCGCTCCTGATAGATGCGGGCCATCTCCTCCCGCGTCGCTTTCTGCCGCGCTTCTTCTTTTTCATCCATCCGCGCCTGCAGATCGTCTAAGGGGCGTATGCCGGTCTTGCGCGGCGCCATATCCATGTCCTCCGGCCGGCAGATCTGCATGTAACAGGAATACATCACGATGGCCTGCATCACCAGCACCACCAGGCGGAAGAGCAGGACAGGGAAGAAGGCATGGGCACACAGCGCGGCATACCAGTCCTCCGATAGCGGGAGGTTCAGCGCGGCGCTCAGCGCATAGGAGAGGGGGACCATCGCCCCGCAGAATTGCGCCCGCGCAGTCAGACGCGGGAGCCCCACTTCCCGGGATAGCGAGACGACCCCGCCCCATAACCAGGCGGTAAAACACAGCAGGGTGCAGTCCCGCAGGATCGGCAGGCTGGTATCCAGCAGGGAGAGCCAGTCGTCCCCCCCCAGACCGACAAAGCGCAACCCCTCCAGGACAAAGGCGATCCCCGCGACCAGCAGGCTGGCAAGCAGCCAGAAATAGGCGTAGCGCAACCGGCGATCGTATAGGCGCAGTGTCAGCATGCCCAGCAGGCAGAGCAGGAGCGCCGGGAACATGGTAAGAGAGGGATAGGTCGTGATATTGGCTGTGATCAGCAGCCCCACAAACAGGTATCCAAAGCCCATGGCATCACCGCTTGGCGCCGCAACAGCGCTTGTACTGCTTGCCACTGCCACAGGGGCAGGGGGCATTGAGCGCCGGGGCGCTCTTGCGTGCACGCACCAGACCCGTGCGGCCGGTGGCGGCGGCCGGCGCCGGCATGGCGGAGGGGACGGCGGTCTGTACACGCTCGATCTTCTCGCGCGGGGCGACCGAGAGCAGGCGGCGCGCCGTGGTATCCCGGATGTCCTCGATCATTTCTTCAAACATACTGCCACCCGTGATGCGATATTCGGTCAGCGGGTCGCGCTGGGCATACGCATTCAGCGAGACGGAATCCTTCAGATCATCCATGGCATCGATGTGGTCCATCCACTTTTCGTCCACCGTGCGGAGCAGGAGCGCGCGCTCTATCTCCCGCAGGCCCTCGGCCCCAAACAGCGCCTCTTTGGAGGCATACAGGTCCGTGGCGCGTGCCAGCAGGTCCTCTTTGATCTGCTGGATCTCTTTGTGGGACAGTTTTTCTGCCTCTTCCTCGGTATACGGGTAGGCATCTGCCTCACACAGGAGCCCCAGATAATGGTTGCGCAATTCTTCAAAACAACGGTTCCCGTCCTGGATGCAACGGTCGAAGGTGTCTGAGACAGAAGATGTGATCATGCCGAGCAGTGTTTCATGCAGATCGTTGTTCTCCAGCACATCGTTGCGCTGGGAATAGATCAGCTGGCGCTGGCGGTTCATTACGTCGTCATACATCAGCACGTTCTTGCGCCGCTGGAAGTTGATGCCCTCGATCTTCTTCTGGGCATTTTCTATCGTGCGGCTGATCATGCTCATCTCAAATTGCATGTCGGCGTTCTTCTCCGTGTTGACCATAGAGAGCACACGGGAGTTGGCAAACAGGCGCATCAGGTCATCTTCAAAGGAGACGAAGAATTTGGATTCCCCGGGGTCGCCCTGCCGCCCGGCACGGCCGCGCAGCTGATTGTCGATCCGGCGGCTCTCGTGCCGCTCTGTCCCCAGGATGAACAGGCCTCCCGCCGCCCGCACCCGGTCGGCATCCGGCTGGATCTCCTCGCGGTAGGCACGCATGAGCGCGGCAAAATGCGCCCGCGCGTCCAGCACCGCGGCATCCTCGGTCTCAGCACAACTGAGGGAGGCAGCGATCATTTCATCGTCATACCCCTCCTCGGCCATCTTTCGCCGGGCCATATATTCCGGGTTGCCGCCCAGCATGATGTCGGTGCCGCGCCCGGCCATGTTGGTCGCGATGGTCACCGCGCCCAGTTTCCCGGCGCCGGCCACGATCTCGGCCTCGCTCTCGTGATATTTGGCATTCAGCACGGTGTGCGGGATCCCTTCCCGGCGCAGTAAGGCCGACAGTTCCTCCGATTTGTCTACCGACACCGTACCCACCAGGACCGGCTGTTCTTTTTCATGGCAGAGGCGGATCTGCTCCACGATCGCCTTCATTTTCGCCTCGCGCCGGAAGAAGACGGCATCGTTGTGGTCCACGCGGATCATGGGCAGATTGGTCGGCACCTCCACCACGTCCAGCGAATAGATCTCTCGGAATTCTTCATCTTCGGTCAGTGCCGTGCCCGTCATGCCGGAAAGCTTGGCATACATGCGGAAATAATTCTGGAAGGTGATGGTGGCCAGCGTGCGGGATTCCTGCGCGACCTCCACCCGTTCCTTTGCCTCGATGGCCTGGTGCAGACCGTCCGAATACCGGCGGCCAGGCATCGGGCGCCCGTTGAAGGCATCCACGATGATGACCTGCCCGTTTTTGACGATATAGTCCACATCCCGCTTCATCACGCCGTGCGCACGGATCGCCAGATTGATGTGGTGCACGATCGTCCCGTTTTCCCCGTCAGAGAGGTTTTCAATACCGAAGAAGGCCTCGGTCTTGGCAATGCCGTTCTGGGTCAGGAAGGCCGTATGGGCGCGCTCGTCCACGACGTAATCTTCTTCATAAGTGTCGTTTGCCACCTTGTCGTCCGTCTCGCGGATGACGCGGCAACGCATACTGCGCGCTAGGCGATCGGCCTTTTCATACATGTCGGTCGATTTCGTGCTGTTGCCGGAGATAATCAGCGGGGTCCGCGCCTCGTCGATCAGGATAGAGTCCACCTCGTCCACGATGGCAAAATGATGCCCGCGCTGTACGCGGTCCTCCCGGTAGATGACCATGTTGTCCCGCAGATAGTCAAAGCCGAACTCGTTGTTGGTGCCATAGGTGATGTCCGCTTCGTAGGCCCGGCGCTTTTTCTCCCGGGACATGCCCGGCACCACCAGCCCGGTCTGCATGCCTAAGAAACTGTA
>CAYXDB010000098.1:0-6793 GCA_964463735.1 uncultured Ruminococcus sp.
AAACTGGTAGCAATTCTTCACAATCATCAGTTTCTCACCTCGCACAAGACGTTCTCAAGATCCAGTGGTGCGCCGCGGCGGATGGTACGCCGCAGGGTCTTGTAGACCTCTTCCGGCAGGCGCTCCCGCATCACGCGGTCGCTGAATACCATACAGCCAAATTCTTCCGGGATCCGATTGGCATTTTCCATACGATTTTGTCCTTCCATACTATTTAATACCATATTATAGCGGATATTGTCGCATTTGTCAAGACTTCCGCAGGGTCTTTTCCGGGCCTTTTGGCGGAAAAGCCGGATGGGCAGGCAGGGAGAGAGATGAAAAAAATGGTTGACAGCCACCGAAAAATATGGTAGAATGATATGGCTAAAATAATGGGTGAGATAAATACGCCATGGCAGGAGAAAGGGAGGGCGCATATTTGGCAAAAGGGACAGACCGGGCGGCGGGGGGCGACCATCGCTACGATGACCAGAGCATCACGAAACTGAAGGGGGCAGACCGCGTGCGGTTGCGCCCGGCAGTCATCTTCGGCTCCGATGGGCTGGAGGGGTGCCAGCATTCGTTTTTTGAGATCCTTGCCAATGCGGTCGATGAGGCGCGCGCTGGCTTTGGCAATGTCATCACGGTCACCGCATACCGTGACCACGCCATCCGCGTGGAGGATAACGGCCGCGGCGTGCCGCTGGGATATAACGAAAAAGAGCAGGCGTACAACTGGTACCTCATCTACTGTGAGTTGTATGCCGGTGGGAAATATAATAACAACAGTGGCTCTTCCGCCTATGATTATTCGCTGGGGTTGAACGGGCTGGGCGCCTGCGCCACGCAATACGCCTCGGAGTTCATGCAGGTGCAGTCGTATAAAGACGGCCAGGTGTATGAGATCGATTTTGCGCATGGTGAGCCGGTAGACGGCCAGTTGCGCACCCGCCCGATAGGGAAGGGGGATCGCCGCAGTGGCACGACGGTGTATTGGAAGCCGGATATCCAGGTCTTCAACGATATCGTCATCCCGGACGAGTTCTTTCTGTCGACCATGCGCCGCCAGGCGATCGTCAACGCGGGGGTGCGCTTCGTCCTGCATCTGGAGCAGGAGGACGGCACGTTTGCCGAGACGGCCTCCTATTATGCCAACGGCATCGCCGATTATATCGAGGAGCTGGCAGGGGCGGAGGCCATGACCCCGCCGGTGTTCTGGCGGATGGAGACCTCCGGCCGCGACCGCGCGGACAAGCCGGAGTATAAGTTGCGGGCGGAGATCGCCTTCTGCACCTCCAAAACGGTGAATGCCGCAGAATACTACCACAATTCCAGCTACCTGGAACTGGGCGGCTCCCCCGATAAGGCGGTGCGTGCCGCCTTCACCTTCGCGATCGACAAATATCTGCGCGCGCAGGGGAAATATACCAAGAACGAGGCAAAGATCAGTTACCCGGATATCGAGGACTGCCTAGTCATCATCATCAGCAGCGCATCGACCGAGACGTCGTATGAGAACCAGACGAAAAAGGCCATCAACAACGTCTTTATCACCCGCGCCCTGACCGACTATATCAAGCAGCAGCTGGAGGTCTATTTTGCCGAGAATCCTACCGCGGCAGAGCTGATCGGCGCCCAGGTGTTGCTGAATAAACGCAGCCGTGAAACGGCTGAGAGCAACCGTCTGAACCTCCGTAAGAAACTGACCTCCAATATGGACATTGCCAACCGGGTCGAAAAGTTCGTTTCCTGCCAGTCTAAGGACCCGGAGCGGCGGGAACTATATATCGTGGAGGGCGATTCGGCACTGACCTCCTGTAAATTGGGGCGGGATGCCGAATTCCAGGCCATCATCCCGGTGCGCGGCAAGACCCTGAACTGTATGAAGAGCACCTATCAGCGCATCTTTGAGAGCAAGATCATCGTGGATCTGCTCCGCGTGATCGGCTGTGGGGTGGAACTGCATGGGAAGGTCAAGACGGACATGCCCCCCTTTGACTATGAGGCACTGCGGTGGAGCAAGATCATCATCTGCACCGATGCGGATGAAGACGGCTTCCAGATCCGCACCCTGCTCTTGACCCTGTTCTACCGTCTCCTGCCCACATTGCTGGAAAAGAAGCGCGTCTTTATCGCGGAGTCACCGCTGTTTGAGATCACCACCAAAGATAAGACCTATTTTGCCTATGACGAGACAGAAAAGGCAAAGATCCTCTCCAGCCTGGGGAATACGCGCTATACCCTGCAACGGTCCAAAGGTCTGGGCGAGAATGAGCCGGAGATGATGTGGCAGACGACCATGAACCCGGCCACCCGCCGCCTCATCGCCGTGATGCCGGCCGACGCGGAGGAGACGATGCGCATGTTCGATGTGCTGATGGGGGATGCGCTGGCAGAGCGCAAGCGCTTCATCGCGGAGAACGGCTATCGCTATCTCGGTGATGCCGATATCTGACGCTTACAAAATACACAATTTTTTCGGAAAGAAAGAGGAAGATCGATATGGTAAATGCATTGCACCGTTCCAACACCTTCAAAGGGATCGAGGGGCCGCTGGTCACCATCGTCATGGATGGCGTGGGCGTGGCACCGCATAACGCCGGTAACGCGGTATATGCGGCCCATACCCCTACCCTGGATCACCTGATGGCCAACTACCCGTGGGTAAAACTGAAGGCACATGGCACCGCCGTGGGCCTGCCCAGCGATGATGACATGGGCAACTCGGAGGTAGGGCATAATGCGCTGGGCGCCGGGCAGGTCTTTGCCCAGGGGGCAAAACTGGTCTCCAATTCTATTGAAAGCGGCAAGATGTTCACCTCCGCCACCTGGCAGGCGCTGATCGGCGGGGTCAAGGAAAAGCACAGCACCCTGCACTTCATCGGCCTGTTCTCGGATGGCAATGTGCATGCGCATATCGACCATCTGAAGGCGATGATCCTGCGCGCCCGTGAAGAGGGCGTTGCCCGTGTGCGACTGCACATCCTGATCGATGGGCGCGACGTGGGCGAGACATCTGCCCTGGAATATATCCGTCCTTTCGAAGAATTTCTGGATGGCCTCCGTGGGCCGGACTTCGATGTATGCATCGCATCCGGCGGCGGCCGTATGCAGATCACGATGGACCGCTATGAGGCAGATTGGTCGATGGTCGAGCGCGGTTGGCAGACCCACGTACTGGGCAAGGGCCGCCAGTTCGCCTCGGCAGAGGAAGCCGTGTGCACCTATCGGGAAGAACTGCACGTGATCGACCAGGATCTCCCCCCCTTCGTCATTGCGCAGGGCGGGAAGCCGGTCGGAACGATCGAGGATGGCGACAGCGTGATCTTCTACAACTTCCGCGGTGACCGCGCGATCGAGATCTCCCGCGCGTTCGACGGGGATGATACCTTTGACCGCTTTGACCGTGTGCGCGTCCCGCAGGTGCTGTATGCCGGTATGCTGGAATACGATGGTGATCTGCACATCCCCGCCCGCTATCTCGTCTCCCCGCCGGAGATCACCCATACGCAGAGCGAGTATCTCTGTGCCACCGGCGTGCCGGAACTGGCCATCTCCGAAACGCAGAAATACGGCCACGTGACCTATTTCTGGAACGGCAACCGCAGTGGCAAGTTCTCGGAAGAGCTTGAGACCTATATCGAGATCCCGTCGGATGTCGTACCGTTTGAACAGCGCCCGTGGATGAAGTGTGCGGAGATCACCGACCGCCTGATCGAATGCCTGGAGAGCGGCCGCTATAAGTATCTGCGCGTCAATTTCCCGAATGGTGATATGGTCGGCCATACGGGCAATTTCCTGGCGACCGAGTGCTCCATGGAGGCGCTGGATCTATGCCTAGGACGCATCCTGCGCGTGGTGGACCGCCTGCACGGCGTGGCGCTCATCACCGCCGACCACGGCAACGCCGATGAGATGTATGAGATAGACAAAAAGACCGGAGAGCCGAAGACCGATAAAGAAGGGAAGCATAAGGCCAAGACCAGCCATACGCTGAACCCGGTGCCCTTTATCATCTACGATAATTTCTATCGGGATGCCTATACCGTCCGGCCGGACGAAGGGCAATTCGGCCTGGCCAACGTGGCGGCCACCACGGTACGCCTGCTGGGGTATGAAGCACCGGCGATGTGGGAGCCTTCCATCATCGAGTAAGCCGGGGCAGGCGCCCCGCTGTGCGGCGCCGGTCTGGGGGACCTGACCGGCGCGGCCCCTGGTCTGTGCGGCAGTTTTTGCCGACCGGGGGCGAAAAATGAGATTTTTGTTGGCCGCCCCCTTGCATTTTGACAAATGTTCTGATATAATGGAATAGCAGTGATCTTTCCCGTAACTGACGGTGTGTGGGTCTACCACAGGGAAGCGGGAAAGGGGAGTTCTGAGGAAGTCAGAATGTCGACCGTCTGGGCATGCCAACTTGATAGGGGTTGGTGTGCCCATTTTTGGTTTTTACAGGAGGTAAGAAGGAGGAGACATGAAAAAGATCGGTATCGTTATGGGAAGTGACAGCGATCTGCCGGTGGTAGAGAAGGCTGTCAAAACATTGCAGGAATATGGGGTGCCGTATGAGGTGCACATCTATTCTGCCCACCGCACGCCCAAAGAAGCAGCGGCGTTTGCCCAGGGGGCGCGGGGAAACGGCTTTGGTGTCATCATCGCGGCCGCCGGTATGGCGGCGCACCTGGCGGGCGCCATGGCCGCCGGGACGACCCTGCCGGTCATCGGTATCCCGATGGTGTCCGGCAAACTCAATGGGGTAGATGCCCTGCTCTCTACCGTGCAGATGCCGTCTGGCCTGCCGGTGGCGACCGTGGCGCTGGACGGCGCGACCAATGCCGCGATCCTGGCGGTGCAGATCCTCGCCGTCGCAGACCCGGCACTGGCGCAAAAACTGGACGAGGCCCGTGCGGCCGGCGCCAGAGCCGTGCTGGAGAAGAATGCCGCTGTGGAGGCGCGTTTCCATTCGTGAGTTTCACTGTGCCGGCGGCGCCTTTGCCGTCTGCCGGCCCGCATAAAAAGAAAAGGAGCCTGTATGGGAGGTTTTTTCGGCGTTACCTCGACGCATGATGCTATCTACGACGTGTTTTTTGGGACAGATTATCATTCGCACCTGGGTACCTCGCGCGGGGGCATGGCCGCCTATGACCGGGAGATCGGTCTCCAGCGGAAGATCCACAATATCGTAAATACTTCGTTCCGCGCAAAATTTGAGCACATCTTCTCCGAGATGCAGGGGACGGCCGCCATCGGCTGTATCAGTGATTCTGAGCCGCAACCGCTCCTGATCCGTTCCCGCTTGGGGACATACGCGATCTGCGTCATCGGCGTGATACAGAATGCCGCGGCATTGCTGGAGGAGGTCCTCTCCGCCGGGGAGCACTTCGATGCCATGACCGGGGGGCGCGTGAACACGACCGAGCTGTTTGCCGCCCTGATCGACCACTGCGGGGAACTGGCCGAGGGCGTGCGGTACGCCCAGGGGCGGATAGAGGGGACAGCCTCTGTCCTGATCCTGCGGGACGATGGCACATTGCTGGCCGCCCGTGACCGCCTGGGGCGCCTGCCCATCGTGGTCGGCCAGGATGAAGCGGGGTGCTGTGTCTCCTTCGAGTCCTATGCATGTAGCAAACTGGGGTATACGCCGGTGCGGGAGCTGGGGCCGGGCGAGATCGTGTCTGTCTCTCCCTCCGGCATTACGCAGCTGGTCCCGCCGGGCGAGGAGATGCACATCTGTTCTTTCCTGTGGAGCTATTATGGCTATCCCACCTCTTCCTATGAAGGGCGGAACGTAGAAGTCATGCGGAACGATAATGGCGCCATCATGGCAGAGCAGGACCGCGCCAATGGTGATCTGCCCCGCCTGGATTACGTGGGCGGCATCCCGGATTCCGGTACGCCGCACGCCATCGGCTATGCCAACCGCAGTGGCGTGCCCTTCGCCCGCCCTTACATCAAATATACCCCCACCTGGTCTCGCAGCTTCACGCCGGAGCGCCAGCAGGACCGCGATAAGGTCGCCCGGATGAAGCAGATCCCGGTGCAGGAACTGATCGAGGGGAAGGATCTTCTCTTCGTCGATGATTCCATCGTGCGCGGTACACAATTGCGGGAGACGGTGGAGTTCCTTTACGGTTGCGGCGCAAGGAGCGTGCACATGCGCTCTGCCTGCCCCCCGGTCATGTACGGGTGCAAATATCTGAATTTTTCCCGCGCCACCGACGATATGGAACTCATCACGCGCCGTGTCATCGTGGAACTGGAAGGGGAAGAAGGCCTGCAACATCTGGAGGAATACAGCGATGGCCAGACCGAGCGCGGCAGGAAACTGCGCCGCGCGATCTGTGAAAAGTTCCATTTCGCATCGCTGGAGTTCCAGTCGCTGGAGGGCCTGGTCCGCGCGATCGGCCTGCCGGCCTGTAAATTGTGTACGTATTGCTGGAATGGCAAAGGATGATCGTTATATACCATAATCTGTGTGATAGAGAAAGGAAAAAACAACATGCACGAAAAGTCAAGATCGGATAGTTACGCGGCCGCCGGGGTGGATATCACCGCCGGGTATCGCGCCGTAGAGTTGATGAAGGCACATATCGGCCGCACCATGACCCCCGGCGTCGTTTCAGACATCGGCGGCTTTGGCGGTCTGTTCGCCCCGGATCTGAGCGGGATGAAGCGCCCGGTGCTGGTCAGCGGCACGGATGGCGTGGGCACCAAATTGAAACTGGCCTTCCTGCTGGATAAGCACGATACGGTCGGTATCGACTGCGTGGCCATGTGCGTCAATGACGTGATCTGCTGTGGCGCCCGCCCGCTC
>CAYXDB010000099.1:0-5095 GCA_964463735.1 uncultured Ruminococcus sp.
CATGGCAGTAAATATCACAATCCGTAGCGGAACAATTGGTCATCGTCACGCCGGCATCGGCATAGCCGACAACACCGCCAACTTTTTTCTCACCGGACACAATGCAGTTGATCGCATGGCAGTTTTCAACGAAAGAAGGATCATCGCCATAAACCCCACCGATAACAGCACCTGCCATGCCCTTGCTTTGGCCAAGAATAATAGCGTCCTTAACAGTGATATTCTTGATGGTGGAACCGCCCAAAACATAGTTAAACAAGCCGGTGTAATAATTCGGGCCATCGTTTGTAGCGATGAAGTTGCTGACAGTATGACCCAGACCATTGAAGGAACCATAGTAGTGCGAACCATTCTTACCAAAGCCGGTGATAGTCGCACCGCCAAGGTCAATATCCGTAGCAAGAACGATGGATTTACCGTAATACATACTGCCATAGATCTGCGACTGCTCCATAACGTGCATGAACTCAGCAACATTGGTAATGACATAATCCACACCGCGCTCAACGGTCACATTCGTAGCGGTATTATCTTCCACCGTCGAACCGGTATTGATGAACCCAACGATCTGGCCGGACTCGCTCTCGCTTGCATCCATGCAGACAACGGTGCAGTCGGTTGCAGAGCAGTTTTTAACCGTAGAGTTGAGCGTATAACCGACAACAGCACCGACCTTTTCCGTACCGATGACCGTGCAGTTTTTCACTTCGCAGTTCTCGATGATAGCACCATCATTGATCGCGCCGGCGATCACGCCGACCTGCGACTTGCCGATGACGGTAGCATTCGTAACGGTAAGGTTCTTGATCGTAGCGCCAGACTGAACACCGATGTTGCCGAACAGGCCGGTTATATACTCGCTGGTGGATTCGATCTTGAAGTTGCTGATGGTGTGGCCGTTACCGTCAAAGATAGCATCAAACTGTCCAGAGCCACCTATGGAGAAACCGGGGATCGTTGCGCCACCGAAGTCGATGTCGCGATCCAGCTGGATAGTCTTGCCGCGATAATTGATGCTGTAAGTATCCATCAACCCGGCGAACTGTGCTGCATTGGCGACCGTATAGGTCTCGGTCTCCTCGTTATATTCAGGCGTTTCCACAGCGGTGCCATCCCACTCATCGGGCATTTCGGCATTGCCCTGGATAGCCTCGACGGTGAAGATCAGACCGCAGGACAGGTCCTGATACTCGTTGCCGGCGGTGGCGGGCAGCTCGATCGTGATCTGAATGGTCTGGGCTGCGCCATCAAATGCGGTCCATGCGGACTTGATGGTGTTGCCGGTGAAGGACTGTGCATCGTCCCCTTCACCGAAGGTCACGCGCAGGCCTGCCAGCAATGCGTTGTCACCCGCGCCACCCTTAATGGTGGTGCGATACTGGATAGCAACATTGCTGTTGTTGGTGAGTTTGATCGTTGCGGTGACCTTGTCACCGGGGGTAACTCTGTCCAGCGTGAGCGTATTGTCATCGGTGAACAGGGCGGTGCCGCCGTTCTTGAATGCGGTGGCAGAAGATGCATCCGTTGCATCGATCACGCTACCGGACGCGCTGATGCTCGTCGGAGAATAGAGCGTGACATCTTCTATGGTGGCCTGCACATCCACTTTACCGGAGGTCACAGCGATATTGGCGCTGCTCTCGCTGGTAAAGAGGGCGAAGGTGGATCCTGCGATCAGGCTAAGGCAAAGTGCGATAGTCAGAATGGAGGATAATAGAGCCTTCCCTTTCATAATCAAATGATCCTTTCTGAAGTTGATATGTTCTTTTTGCGGACTTACCGGGAGAAGATGGCGATACAGTCCGCCGGACCGCCATTTGCTTGACCGTGCCCCGCCGCTTTAGTGCGTGGTGGTGGTGGCAACGGCCTGCGTTGCACGCACGATCAGGTCGAACTTGACACTGCCGTCCTGCGCTGCATTATTGATCGTATCATTATTCACGAACTCGATCTTCACGGTGAATGTTGTGCTCCTACCCTTCGCCAGTTTGGCACGCTGGAGCGGATCTCCGCCGCTCAGCAGGTCGCTCAACTGACAGCTGGTCGACGTGCCGGCCGCATCGGTAAAGGTGACCTGCAACTGTTGGGCCAGAGCCGCGTCTTCGTCCAGGGTCGCGCCTTCATACACGATGTAGATATCATAGTCAAAGGCCGTGTTGCCGGCGTTCTTGAGTTCCATTTTGGCTTCAAAACAACTGCCGGGGACGATATAGATGCCAGATGCGTCCAGCCCGAAGATATTGGTATCTTCTGTGCTGGTATTCGACAGATCGACCCTACCGGTCAGCTCCGTTTGCGCCAGCTCCCCATCGTCATTCAAAATTTTGTAGGTGAGGTTCGTACGCCAGAGTTCGGCCTTCAGGTTCCCAGCCTGCAGGTGATTGCCCACCGAAATGGAATGGGTAAACAGTGCGTAGGACATGCCTGCCACGATACAAATGCACAGCATAATGACCGAGCAGGAGAGCAGTAATACCTTGTTCTTTTTCATCGTCTTTTCCCTCCTTTCCATCATTTTTATTGATACACCCATGGGGGCGAGATCAATCGTTTGGTTCGCCAGGTTCTACCGGTGCGCTGGGCGTTGCCGGTTCACTGGGTTCTCCCGGTGCGCTGGGTTCTGCCGGTGCGCTGGGTGCGGGCTGCCCGCCCGGGGCATTCTGCTTTTTGGCCTCCCGCTCTGCCAGATAATCCTTGATCATGCCGGTGATCACATAGGCGAGCACCAGCAGTGCCATCAAGGAGGCAATGGCAAGGAAGATGATCAGCATTACTGTCATGTATCGGTCTCCTCACTTTCCTCTTTGGTCTGCGTTTCCAGTTCTGCGAGCCTGCGGCGGAGTTCCGCAAGTTCACTTTCCTTCTTCTGTGCTTCCTCTTGCTCCCGTTTCTTTCTTTCCGCGCTGTACACTCCGACGATCTTCAAGACCTCGAGCAAGATAATGATAAAACACGGTACGATGACGATAAAGACCAGGCCCAGCGGCTCTTTCAGCAGGCTGATGATAAAGCCGAGCAGGAAGAACTGCCCCGTCACCTTGCCGATGACATAATCGGTGTTATTTTCAATAGAGGTATCGATGGTCTGGATCAGCTGGCCGGAGTCGCTGTTTTTATTATCCCCGGCAAGCTCAATGAGAAAGCCGCCTGTGGGCTTTTCCGTAATTGAGATGATACGGTGGGTGATGGTGACCTGGCTGGTATAGACATAGCGGAAGGTGAGTACATCGCCGACTTTGAGGCTCCTGTACCATTCATCCGCCGCGGCTTCCTCCTCCGGCATGACCTCTACAAAGATCATGGAGCGCAGGGGGATACTGCCGATCTCGTAGCCGGACACATCGGTCAGGTCACATGCCGCCATAGAATCGGAGGAGATGACGCGCATCTGATAGCCGAAGAGTTCGGAGGCGCCATCGACATCTTTTTTGGCGGAGATCGTCAGCACCAGGGTGACCAGGCAGAGCGCCAGGAACCCGTAGAGCAGGACATCCAGGGCGATCTTGCCGATCTTTATCCATTTCGTTCTTGCCATAAGCACCTCATTCGTTCGTTGCTGTCACCAGCAGTGTGAAGTCTGCTTCGGTGCTCTGCGCCTCGTTGCCCACATCCGCGGGCATATAGTAGATGACTTTTACATCATTGGTCCCCCCATCGGTAAAGTCCACGGCCAGTTCCACCGTCCGCTGTTCGAACATTTCTGCAAGAAGTATGTCACACAGCACGGTGCCGTCCTTCTCTACGCGGACATAGGCATACTCTTTCAGCGTCAGCGTGGTGTCTCGGTCTTCAAACTGTAAGGTCAGGAGATATTCTTCCGTCAATTCGCTACGGAGGGACAGCGTATAGGCACTGCTCTCCCCGGGGCGGAGATACAATTCTTCAAACCGTATCTCCCTGGTCTCATCCGGCACGATATCGATCTGGATGATATGATCATCGGCGGCAAGGAAATATGCCGACAGCGCGACACCGGCCAAAATGGTCACGCACATGGCGATCAGCGCAATATTGGTCATCAGTCTTCTGGTTTTGCCCGTAATGGCCATGGTGTCCTCCTTACGCTTTTTTCAGGTAGGTTGCCAGCATGCAATATAGCACATGGAAGATGTGGTCCTGGTTTTCTTCACTATTTTCCAGCTCGCCGTTGTACACGCGGATGGCAAAATCAAACATCGCCGTGAATACGCTGTGCAGAATGGCCACGACATCCGCCCCGTCTTTGAAGATCGGCCGGAGCCGGGTGATCATCCCCTCAAAGAGGTGGAGGTGCTGTTCCTGCGACTTGCCCTTGAAATAGACCGAATAATAGTAGCGGACATAACAGCGGCAGTTTTCTTCATTATGTGTGATATAGTCCCAGGAGGTCGCAAAAACGCGGCACAGCTTCTCCCTGATATCCTCCTCAAAGCTGTCGGCAGTTCTGGCGCCCGCGCGGATCGCATCGACCAATTCCTTGTCCAGATAGAGGAACGCCTGCGCATACAGATCTTCCTTACTGCCGAACAGGCGGTAGATGTATACCTCATTCATTTTCAGGTCGGGCAGTGAACCGCCGCAAAATGTCACTTCCTTCGTCGTCGCTCGTTCAAAGCCGCCCATGGCAACCAGATGGATCGTATTGTCGATCAACAATTGCCGCACTTCTTTTTCATGTTTCATTCCAAGCCTTCTTTTCCAAACCGCGCGGGGCCCGCCCGTGTATGTAAACACTACGGAGACCCGATAAAAAATATCCACTTTCATGCGGGAGTGGATCTGCACAACAAAAAGGGCGACATAACGGAAGTTATGTCGTATCGCAAAATAACATAACGGAAGTTATGTTGTAAACGGTCGCATCAGCCTGCCGGCAGGGGCCGCTGGGGGAATAAAAATAGGCGCAACAATAAAGCCTTTCACCTATTTTTCAAAGAAAGAAAGCGAAAGGCTTTGTTATCGCGCCCAAGATTTTTGATTTTTTAGCGAAAAACTATTGAAATCTCAAACAGAACGTGCTATAATGTCTTATGTATTTCAAAAATACGTGTAGTGCATACAACATAACTTCCGTTATGTTGTTGGGGGGCCGGTGCCGTCGCATCGGGCTTTTTTC
>CAYXDB010000099.1:5195-6281 GCA_964463735.1 uncultured Ruminococcus sp.
ACATAACTTCCGTTATGTTGTTGGGGGGCCGGTGCCGTCGCATCGGGCTTTTTTCTTTTATATGACGAGCCGCATATGCTCCATTTTTCGGCGGTGTTCCGCACCCGTGGTGACGATATAGATGCGTGTGGTGTTGATATTCGTATGGCCCAGGATATCGGCCAGCTTGGCGATATCTTTTTCCATACTGTAAAAGGTACGGGCAAACAGGTGGCGCAGATTGTGGGGGAACACCTTGCTCGGGGCCACGCCCGCTTCTGCGCACAGCGCTTTCATTGCGCGCCAGATATTACAGCGATCCATCGGCTTCCCCGCGCGCGTGACAAAAAGCGCCCCCGCCGTGATGCGTTGCTCTCTGGCATAGCGCAGCAGTTTTTTCTGCAGGGCCGCCACGATGAAGATGGTGCGCGTCTTTCCTTTGCAGGAGACGGTCGCCTGCCCTTTTTCGACCGCCTCGGCGGTGATATGCGCCAGTTCACTGACGCGGATGCCCGTGGCGCAGATGGTCTGGATCAGGAGGGAGAGCCGCTCGTTGTGCTTTTGCTCCGCCGCGCGGACCAGGCGGCGGTATTCTTCTTTTGTCAGTTCTTTTTCCGCCGGGCAAAAGGCTTTTTTCTGCACCTTGAATTGCTTTACGCACAGTTCATGCCACCCGCAGAAACGGAAAAAGCAGTTGAGCGCCGCCAGCATGGAATTGGCGCTGGCGACGGCGTAGTCCTTCTCCAGATGTTGCTTGTAGGCCAGCACCGTCTGCCGGTCGATCTCGCCCGTACCGGCGAACGCGGCAAAATGCCGCATGTCGCGCAGATATTTTTCGATCGTGGCATCCCCTCTTTCCTCACTTTTCAAATACGCACAAAATTCCTGCAATACAATATTTCCGATCCTTTTCATAAAACACGCTCCTTCGATAAGACCTTTGGTATATTATTGTACCAAATTCTTGCGAATAATTCTAAGGCCCTCGCGGGGCGGGCTTATGTTGGGCGTATCGCCCTCTATGACCGCTTGGATCTTTTCGCGCAAAAGCGCCGGGCAGGAAAACCTGCCCGGCGCGGTCTATTTGGATCAATGGATGCGTTTACG
>CAYXDB010000100.1:0-6170 GCA_964463735.1 uncultured Ruminococcus sp.
GCGCAGTATTATACGGAGCAAAAATGCCCGCGGTAAAGGATGCTTTCTTCTGCATTTTCCACGGTACCATACTGGGTCTCATAAGGGCGGCTCTTGATATACCGAAAACCGCACTTTTCGATCACCCGGGCGGACTGTTTGTTCCAATCGAAATGCCCCACTAGGATAAAGTCCAGCTTTACTACGTCAAACAGGTACTCAATGACCGCTTTTACCGCTTCCGGCATCAGTCCCCGTCCCCAATAGTCCCGGGACAGCACATAGCCGATCTCCCGGCCGGAAAGGTTGGCCAGTTCCGGGTAGTGTTCCTCCCCGTATTTTTCGACCCCCAGAGAGCCGATGACCTTGCCCTGATATTCCAGGGCAAAGGTCTTCTTACCTTCCATAAAGTGACCGAGAATACGGCGGGATTCCTCCACGTCCTTGTGGGGCAGCCATCCAGCCATCTGCCCCACACCGTCCACGCTGGCATAATCGTAGAGATCTTGCAGATCTGTTTCTCGCCAGGGGCGCAGGAGCAGTCGTTCAGTCTTCAGTACCACTTCACTGATGTCAATTGGCGCGTTCATGTTTTGCCACACCTCCCAAGATTTTTTGATCATTATAAAGGATAATGCCTGTAAAGTCAATACGCTTTGCGGAAAAACAGAAAGATTCCTTGCTTTTCCCGGCGCTATTTGGTATAATACAAGCAAGAAAACTTGCCTGCAAGGGCTTATGATCTGATATGCAAACAAAAGGAGCAAAGAATATGAAACTGGCACTGGAAAGTTACACCGTATGCCGGCAATGCGGGGACAGGGAAGGCCTGCGCCTGATCCGGGAGGCGGGGTTCGACGCGGTCGATATGTCCTACTATTGGTTGCAGGAGGGGGCGCCGCTGTTGGGGGAAGGGTATGTGGCCTATGCCCACGCGCTCCGGGAGCACCTGGACGCCCTGGGCCTGTCCTGCACCCAGGCGCACGCGCCTTTTGACCTGACTTATGGCGAGCCTTTTGACCCGGCCAACGCGCATTATGCCGCCATCCTGCGTGCGATCGAGTCTGCCGCTATCCTGGGGGCGCGTGCCATCGTGGTCCATTCGATCGGGCGGTGGCAGGACGGCCGCTTCTCCTTCGACCGGGACTATAACCTGGCCTATTACCGCAGTTTGCGCTCGCATGCAGAAAAGCATGGCATCCACATTGCGGTGGAGAATCTGTTCTCCTTTGATTCCCGGCGGCAGTACCACGTGGGCACCCTCTGCACGCCGCAGGCGCTGTGCGGCTTTATCCGGGAGCTGGCCTCCCCCACGTTCGTGGCCTGCGTGGATGTAGGGCATGCGGCCATCACGGGGAGCGAGCCGGAGGACTTTTTGCGCGGCATGGAAGGGGATCTGTTGCAGGCTGTCCACATACAGGATGGGGACTATCGGGGGGACCGCCACACGCTGCCGTATCTGGGGCAGTTCGACTGGGAGGCCATCATGGGGGCACTGCGTGCGCGGCAGTATACGGGGGACCTCACTTTTGAGATCTTTGGCTATCTTTCGCACGTGCCCGTTGCCCTGTATCCCTCCGCCCTGCGGCTGGCAGCCGATACGGGCCGCTACCTCATCGCCCGCCTGGAAGGCGCCGGCGCGTGATCAGCACAGCTTCTCTTATACCAACAGGGGCTGTCGCGCATGGAATTTTGCGATAGAGCCATAAAAATGCAACAAAATAATCAAGGTCATCCCGCAGATGATCTTGATTTTTTTGTTAAGGCCGCGCCATATAGGCCCTCCTCCGGGAGGAGAAAGGGCACAAAATACAGGTCTCCGGACGCGGAAGGAGCCTACGTTCTCATGGTCTCCCTCCGGCCACGGAAGGAGCCTGCGTACCTCATTGTTAGGTTTCTTGTAGGGAATATAAACCTTGTGGTTATAACCATCAGCTTCTAATCACCTACGATAAACCATTGGCGTACCTACGCTGGCTCCTTCCGTCACGCCGCGGGGCGGCGCGCCACCTTCCTCCCGGAGGAAGGCTTTTTTGTCGTCGTTCGCTTCGCTCACTGTCTCCCTGCGGGTCGGTCACGCCGCGGCTCTGACATGCCCCCGGCATGTCATTCACTCCCGCGTCGCCGTTCGCTTCGCTCACTACCTCCCGGAGGGAGGCCTGTATTTTGTGTTCCTTCTACGCCCGGAGGGAGGCTCATGCGGTACCCTCACATCGGAGCGGGGGACAGGGGGAGGGACTGCTTGCCATGTGATGTCCAATATACGACATGGTCAAAACCGACCTGCCGCAATATATCCACGCATTCTTCAAAATAGAAAGCGATATTTTGGGCAGTATGGGCATCGGATGTGAGCACGATCTCCCCGCCTTTTTCCCGGATGTGGCGCAGCAGCGGCAGGGCCGGGTAGGGGGTGCGGCGCATTCCGCGGGCAATGCCGCCGGTGTTCATCTCCACCACGGGGCAGATCGCCAGCGCCGCGTCCAGCGCCTCTTCTGCGATGTGGCAGTAGGCCTCATAGGAGGGCATGTCTTCGTCGAAGAGACCGAACTTCGTGATGACGTCAAAATGGCCGATGATGTCCGGCCGTGCCCGCGTGACGTTGGCCACGACCAGATCGTAATAGCGCCGTGCCAATTCCAGGCGGTCCCCCCCGCACAGGGTGCGGAGGCAGTGCTCCTGCTGTGCCAGCGAATGGTCGATGGGGTGGCATTCGCCCCCCGCGCACAGATAGTGGACAGAGGCGATCAGATAATCATAATGGTCACGCAGGACGGGGGAATAGTAGTCCAGTTCCAGCCCAGTCAGGATATCCAGGCGCCCAGCATAGCGCTCCCGCAGTTCCCGGATGGTATAAAAGTAGGCCGGGTAGCGCTCCGGCATCATGCAATAACCAGTAGAGCAGGGGGTGTAACTGTGGTCGGAGAACCCCAGGGCGGTAAGGCCCTTTTGCACTGCCTGCGCGGCCATCTCCTGCGGCGTGTTCTTCCCATCGGAGAATGTGGTATGGGTGTGGTAGTCGGAAAAATGCATCATGTGTCCCTCCCTTGTGTGTTCTGTGCGGCACAGCACGGCGGTGCCTGCGCCCATTATAACACAATGCAAGCGAGAATACAAGTCATTTTTTTCGGCCCGGGGCAGTGGCGGCGGCGCGGCGCTCCTCTGCCTGTTGGCGCAGGCAGAGGAGCGCATCTGATAGCCCACCCACCCGGTCGATCAGGCCGCAGGCCACGGCCTCCCGCCCGTCAATGACGGAGCCGATGTCGTTTGCCATCTGGTCGGTGCGCGTCATGGTGCGGCGCAGGTATTCTTCCTTGACGCGGGAATGACGCACGACGAAATCGATGATGCGATCCTGCATGCGTTGCAGATAGTCAAAGGCCTGCGGCACCCCCAGCACTAGCCCGGTCGTGCGCACGGGGTGCACGGTCATGGTGGCACTGGGGACGATGAAGGAGACGCGCCCCGCCACCGCCAGCGGCACACCGATCGAGTGCCCGCCCCCCAGCACCAGCGTGACCGTGGGCTTTTTCATGGAGGCGATCAATTCCGCCAGGGCGAGCCCGGCCTCCACATCGCCCCCCATCGTGTTCAGAACGATCAACACTCCCTCGATCTCGTCGTTCTCTTCCAGTGCTACCAGCAATGGGATCAGATGGTCATATTTGGTCGTCTTCTGGGTGCTGTCCAGCACAAAATGCCCTTCGATCTGCCCGATGATGGAAAGGCAATAGATGGTTTCGGCCCTGCCCCCCACCGGCATCCCTCCCAGTTCTGTCAACAGGCTTTCTGCATGCTCCGGGGCGGTATCCCCGGTTTTTTCTTCCTTATCGCTGTGTTTCTCCGGCATGGCATTCCTTCCTTGCAATTTTTTTGTAGTTTTTCCCCATTTGTTGCAAAATAAACATTTACAAATCTGAAAAGGTGTGGTATAATGAAAAGCGTAGAACCATACAAAATACGACAAAGGAGATCGTGATGAAACAGGTAATCGTTGAAACATCTGCGCGCCACATCCATCTGACCCGCGCTGCGGTCGATGCCTTGTTCGGTGAGGGCTATGAGCTGACGAAGAAAAAAGATCTGAGCCAGCCTGGCCAGTATGCCTGCGCCGAGAAGGTCGAGGTCGTAGGGCCGAAGGGGTCGCTGATGATGAGCATCCTGGGCCCCGTGCGCCCCGAGAGCCAGGTAGAGGTATCCTTCACGGATGCCCGCGCACTGGGGCTGACGCCGCCGGTACGCGAGAGCGGCGATATCGCCGGCACCCCGGGGGTCACCCTGCGGGTAGGGGATAAGACGCTCGTGCTGGAGGAGGGCGTGATCGTGGCAAAGCGCCATATCCATCTGACCCCGGCAGACGCCGCCGCATTTGGCGTTTCGGATAAGGAGATCGTGCAGGTCAAGATCGCTACGGCCGGGCGCACCACCATTTATGATGATGTGGTCATCCGTGTCAAGGACAGTTTTGCCCCTGCCATGCATATCGACACCGATGAGTGCAATGCCGCCGCCGCCTTTGGGCAGGTCATGGGTGAGATCCTGAAGTGATCTGGCCGTATACCGAAAATAATAAAGAAGGAGATACATACGATGAGTAAAGTAAGTGAATGTCCTTACGCCATGAGTGCAGAAGTCATGCACCAGTGCAAGGTCAACAAAGGCTGTGACCACGGCCCCGCCCCCCTGCCGGAGGAAGGCAAATGGGTACAGGCCAAGCAGATCACCGATATTTCTGCCTACACCCACGGCGTGGGCTGGTGTGCCCCCCAGCAGGGCGCGTGCAAACTGTCGCTGAATGTGAAGAACGGCGTCATTGAGGAAGCCCTGGTGGAGACGATCGGTTGCTCCGGCATGACCAACTCTGCCGCTATGGCCGCAGAGATCCTGCCCGGCAAAACGATCCTGGAGGCGCTGAACACCGACCTGGTGTGTGACGCCATCAACACCGCCATGCGCGAACTGTTTTTGCAGATCGTGTACGGCCGTTCCCAGTCCGCATTCTCGGAGGGCGGTCTGGTCATCGGCGCCGGCCTGGAGGATCTGGGCAAGGGTGCACGCTCCATGGTGGGCACCATGTACGGTACCAAAGAGAAGGGCGTGCGCTATCTGGAGATGACAGAGGGCTATTGCACCCGTATGGCACTGGATAAGAATGATGAGGTCATCGGCTATGAATTCGTGTCTTTGGGCAAGATGACCGACTTTATCAAAAAGGGCGACGATCCGACCACCGCATACAACAAGTCCATCGGTCATTACGGCAGATTCAACCCGGAAGACGGCGCTGTCAAGTATATTGACCCCCGCAAAGACTAAGGAGGTACAGATAAATGGCACAGTTTGAAGGTTATGAAAGACGCGAGGCAAAGATCCTCGATGTTTTGAAGAAATATGGCATCTCCTCCATCGATGCGTGCAAGGACATCTGCGCCGCACGCGGGGTAGACCCGTACACCATCGTGCAGGAAACACAGCCGATCTGCTTTGAGAACGCGAAGTGGGCATACACCGTAGGCGCCGCCATCGCCATCAAGGAGGCAGAGCGCACCGGTGATAAGACGGCAGCCACCGCCGCCGCCAATATCGGTATCGGCCTGCAGAGCTTCTGCATCCCCGGCTCCGTGGCTGAGAACCGTAAGGTCGGCCTGGGCCATGGTAACCTGGGCAAGATGCTGCTCTCCGAGCAGACAGAGTGCTTCTGCTTCCTGGCAGGGCATGAGTCCTTTGCCGCCGCAGAGGGCGCCATCAAGATCGCGCTGAACGCCAATAAGGTGCGCAAAAAACCCCTGCGCGTCATCCTGAACGGCCTGGGCAAGGATGCCGCCTATATCATCTCCCGTATCAATGGCTTCACCTATTGCCGCACGAAGTTTGATCCGTATACCGAGACCGTCAAAGTGACGGAGAAGATCGCCTTCTCGGATGGCCCCCGCGCCGCCGTCAAGTGCTACGGTGCCGATAACGTGCCGGAGGGCGTGGCGATCATGAAGCGGGAGAAGGTCGGCGTTTCCATCACCGGCAACTCCACCAACCCCACCCGTTTCCAGCACCCGGTCGCAGGTACGTATAAGAAATGGTGCGTGGAAAACGGCGTCAATTATTTCTCCGTGGCATCCGGCGGCGGTACCGGCCGTACCCTGCATCCGGATAACATGGCCGCTGGCCCTTCCAGCTATGGCATGACTGATACG
>CAYXDB010000101.1:0-6120 GCA_964463735.1 uncultured Ruminococcus sp.
ATTCACTCCCGCGTCGCCGTTCGTTTCACTCACTACCTCCCGGAGGAAGGCCACGAAGAGGGGGAGCGCGCTACCGTTTCCCTGCGGGGCAGTCGCGCGGGGGCACACTTGGATGCGAAAAATGAACGCTGGATGCAAATAACGAAAAAGGCATTGACTTTCCCATGCCGGTATGCTATCATGAAGGTACTGACGCCCCCTGGGGCATGGAAGGAAGGAAAATGCTATGTACGATTTTAAGCCACCCTATCTTGGCTCTGCCTATTACCCGGAGTCCTGGCCGCGTGAGCAGATCGCAGAAGATCTGGACACGATGCTGGCCCATGGGTTGAACACCGTGCGTATTGCAGAATTTGCCTGGTCCACACTGGAACCGGAGGAAGGACACTATGATCTCTCCCTGTTCCGCGAGGTGGTGGATCAATGCCGCGCCCGCGGCATCTCGGTCATCATGTGCACCCCCTCGGCCACGCCGCCCGCCTGGATGGAGACGAGCTATCCAGATATCATGATGCAGATCGACCATGACCGGGCGACCCACGGGGCACGCCGCCTGTCCTGCCCCTCCTCTCCCCGTTTCCGTGATTTCTGCCGCAAGATCGTGCACGTACTGGGAAAAGAATTCGGCCGGGACGAAAATATCATCGGCTGGCAGATCGACAATGAGCTGTCCACGATGCCGAAAGAAAAGGGCTGCACCTGCCCCTCCTGCACGCAGGCCTTCCGTACTTATCTGAAACAGCGGTACGGCACCATCGAGGCGCTGAACCGCGCCTGGAAGCACAATACCTGGAGCCTGCAGTTCCAGTCCTTTGATCAGATCGACCCGCCCAACAGCATTGCCCGGATGCCCTCCTCCCATAATATGGCCTGGGCGGAATACAAGAGCGCGATCTATGCCGACTTCTGCGCGGAGCAGGCCGCCATCCTGCGGCAGTATACCGATGCGCCGATCGGCACGGATATGATGCCCACCCAGCAATTGGATCTGGAACTGACCAATGCGCCGCTGGATGTGGTGCAGTTCAACCATTACAGTGGGCCGCATGCTGCCGCCCGGTTCTTTGACTTTTTGCGTACATTGAAGGAGCGCCCCTTCTGGGTGACCGAGACGTCCACTTGCTGGAACGGCGGCTCCATCCCCTGTGGCCCCCGCCGCCGGGATTTCTGCGTGGCGAACTCGCTTCTCCCCTTTGCCATGGGCGGGGAGGCCAATCTCTATTGGCTGTACCGCGACCATCTCGGCGGGCATGAGCAGATGCACGGCTCGGTGGTGGATAGTTGGGGGCGGGAGCGCCAGATGGCAGATGAAGTGCGCTATGTCTCCGCGGCCCTAGACAAACTGCGCCCCATGCTGAACGGCACGCACGTGGCCCAGCGCGATATGGCCATTACCTGGGCGCATACTTCCTTCTATATCGCGCGGTATAACGGCATGCAGTACGACGCAGACGACAATATGCATCGCAAGGTGCACGCCTGGCTCTCGGATGCGCATTATCGGCCGGACATGATCGGCGCCGGGGCGGATCTCTCCCGCTATAAACTGATCATCTCGCCCCAGCAATACACGCTGGAGGAAAAAGGCTTTGTTGACCGGATCTTGGAATGGGTCAAGGCGGGTGGCACCTGGATCGCCGGCCCGCTGACCGATGTACAGACGGCAGAGGGCAATAAGTATGCCAATGCCCCCTATGGGCATTTGGAGGATTGGGCGCAGATCCGCCGCGCCTTCTATATCCCCGCACCGCGCCCGGGCCATTGGTATGCCCAGGAAATGCCGGCGGGCGTGCCCTGCCGCCTGCAAATGGAGGACGGTAGCACATCCGCGCTCGTTTCCTCACTGTATGATGCACTCGTCCCGGGTGAGGGCGTGCGCGTGCGTGCCACCTATGACGGAGGGCTGGATGGCTATCTGGAGGGCTATGCCGGCATCACGGAGACCCAGGTGGGGCGCGGCCGCATCATCGTGCTGGGCGCCCTGCCGGAGGGGGCCGATTATGTGCGCTTTATCCAGACGGTGGCCGCCGAATGCGGCATCCACCCGATCACCGAGGGGAGCAGTTCCGTGCTGAACAGTCTGCTCGCCGGGGCGTATGGCGAGGTGTTTACCGCCATCGAGAGCCGCGGGGTGGAAGATGCCTGGACGGTCATCCCCTTCGCCGGGCAGGATATCCTGACCGGGCAGGACTTTGCCGCCGGGCAGCGCGTCTCCCTGCGCCCGTATGCCTGCCTCTTTATCCACCGCACATAAACAAAAAATAGCACCGCCCCGCGGCAGAGGATCTGCCGCGGGGCGGGCGTATGTCCGGCACATCGGCCTGTTTTAGGCGCGGGTGCCTCTGCCCCCCGGCGGTGCAGGAAAATGACCGCGCAGGCACCCCGTGTGTCGCGAAACAGCGCCTTCCAATTTTTGCATAGCGCCCCGCAGTGCATAACGGCGTGCCACCTATGACGGAGGGCTGGATGGCTATCTGGAGGGCTATGCCGGCATCACGGAGACCCAGGTGGGGCGCGGCCGCATCATCGTGCTGGGCGCCCTGCCGGAGGGGGCCGATTATGTGCGCTTTATCCAGACGGTGGCCGCCGAATGCGGCATCCACCCGATCACCGAGGGGAGCAGTTCCGTGCTGAACAGTCTGCTCGCCGGGGCGTATGGCGAGGTGTTTACCGCCATCGAGAGCCGCGGGGTGGAAGATGCCTGGACGGTCATCCCCTTCGCCGGGCAGGATATCCTGACCGGGCAGGACTTTGCCGCCGGGCAGCGCGTCTCCCTGCGCCCGTATGCCTGCCTCTTTATCCACCGCACATAAACAAAAAATAGCACCGCCCCGCGGCAGAGGATCTGCCGCGGGGCGGGCGTATGTCCGGCACATCGGCCTGTTTTAGGCGCGGGTGCCTCTGCCCCCCGGCGGTGCAGGAAAATGACCGCGCAGGCACCCCGTGTGTCGCGAAACAGCGCCTTCCAATTTTTGCATAGCGCCCCGCAGTGCATAACGGTGCGCCGGTTGCGGGTATACTCCTCACAGCTCCGATAGAAGGAGGCAGAGGATGTATCACGGCAAGGTAGAAATATGCGGGGTCAATACCGCCACATTGAAGGTGCTGACGGAGGAAGAAAAACGCGACCTGTTGCAAAAGGCGCACGCCGGGGACATGCAGGCGCGAGAGGCGCTGATCTGCGGCAATCTGCGCCTGGTGCTCAGCATCATCCAGCGTTTTTCTGGGCGGCGGGAATCGTTAGACGACCTGTTCCAGGTCGGGTGCATGGGGCTGATCAAGGCGGTGGATCATTTTGACACCTCGCTGGACGTCAAATTCAGCACCTATGCCGTCCCCATGATCATGGGGGAGGTGCGCCGGTATCTGCGGGACAACAATCCCATCCGCGTCAGCCGTTCCATGCGGGACCTGGCCTATCAGGCGCTTGGCGTGCGGGAGGCATTGGCGCGGCAGTGGGAGCGGGAACCCACCGTTGAGGAGATCGCGGCACACCTGGGGCGGGATCGCGCCGCCGTGGCGGAAGCCATGGAGGCGATCGTGGAGCCGGTCTCCCTGTACGATTCTGTGTATAACGATGGAGAAGACTCGCTCTACGTGATCGACCAGTTGTGTGATAAGGATAACAGCGATGATAACTGGGTGGAGGACCTCTCTTTGCGTGAAGCGATGAAGCGCTTGAACCAGCGGGAACGCGCCATCATCGAGATGCGCTTCTATCGGGGGCGCACCCAGATGGAGATCGCGGCAGAGATCGGCATCAGCCAGGCGCAGGTCTCCCGGCTGGAAAAAGCCGCGCTGGAGCGCATCCGCCGCCAGATGTGATCCTGCAAAAGAGCACCCGTGTGTCGTTTCACGACGCACGGGTGCTCTTATAACGAAAGATCAAGCCAGCAGTTCTTTTGCACGGGCGAGCGCGGCATCGATCTGGGAGAGGTCGCGGCCACCGCTCATGGCGCTGTCAGGGCGCCCGCCGCCTTTGCCACCGGCCACAGCACTGACTTCCCGCAGCAGGTTCCCGGCATGGGCACCGGCGCGGACGGCATCGGCACCACAGCAGGCGATAAAGTTCAGTTTCCCGTCATTGACCAGCGCAAATACCGCCACCATGTCCGGGTGGTCGGCGCGGATGCTGTCGCACAGGGCGCGTGCCGCATCGGGCTTCATATCCAGGCGCGCTGTCAGCAGGCGCACAGAGCCAACAGATTCTGCACGCTCCAGCAGGCCCGCCAGGCGGGCAGCGGCCAGGGCGGCATCGGCGCTTTCCAGCGCACGGCGCGTCTCCTTCAATTCGCCTTCCAGCTGGGCGGCACGCTTGGGCAGATCCTGCACGTTCTGCGCCTTCAGCACGCGTGCTGCGTCGGCCAGCAGGGCCTCTTTCTTGTCCAGCAGGGCCAGCACGCCACTGCCGGTCACACCTTCGATCCGGCGGACGCCGGCGGCCACAGAACTCTCAGAAACGATCCGGAACAGGCCGATCTTGGCCGTGTTGTCCACATGCGTACCACCGCAGAATTCGATGGAATGGTCACCCATGCGCACCACGCGCACGGTCTTGCCATACTTTTCACCAAACAGGGCCATGGCGCCCAGCTTCTGCGCTTCTTCCAGCGGCATCTCGGTCATGGAACCGGCTTGCCCCGCCAAAATGTCTGCATTGACCAGCGCTTCTGTCTCGGCGATCTGCTCTGCCGTCATGGCGGCAAAATGGGTAAAGTCAAAGCGGCATACCGTGTCAGAAACATAGGAACCGGCCTGCTCCACATGCTCACCCAGCACGCGGCGCAGGGCGCTTTGCAACAGGTGCGCGGCAGAGTGGTTGCGCATGATGGCGGCGCGGCGGCCCTCCTCGACCTGCACCGTTACGGTGTCGCCCTTCCGGAGCAGGGCATTGCCCTCCGCCTGGCAGAGGTGGATATACACCCCGCCGGTCTTCTGCGTGTCGGTCACGGTAAAGCGGCCGCCGTCCTGCGTCAGGATGGCGCCGGTGTCCCCCACCTGGCCGCCGCCCTCGCCGTAGCAGACGGTGCGGTCCAGCACCAGGGAGAACTCCCCTTCGCTGACGGCATCTACGGCCATATCGTCACATACGATGGCCAGCACCTTTGCCTCGGTCACCGTCTGGTCGTAACCCACGAAATCGGTCTTTTCCAGCCCGCTGAGCAGGGTACGGGAGGCATTGCTCCAGCCGCTGATGTCGGCACGCGCCGCACGGGCGCGGGCGCGCTGTTCCTGCATCCGGGCCGTAAAACCGTCCCGGTCTACCGCCAGCCCGGCCTCTTCTGCGATCTCGGCCGTCAGATCCAGCGGGAACCCGTAGGTATCGTAGAGGCGGAAGGCGTCCTCCCCGCTCACACACGTGCCGGAGGCGGCCTTGACCCGGTCGATGATCTGTTGCAGCAGGGACAGACCATTGTCAATGGTCTCGTCAAAACGCTCTTCCTCCATGGCGATCACCTGGAGGATGTAGGCGCGCTTGGTGTCCAGCTCCGGATAGGCCCCGGCCGATTCACCAATGGCGGTGATGGCCAGATCCGGCAGGAAGGAATGGTCGATGCCCAGCAGCTTGCCATGGCGGCAGGCACGGCGCAGAATGCGCCGCAGTACGTAGCCGCGCCCCTCGTTGGAAGGGATGACCCCGTCCGAGATCATAAAGGTGGCAGAACGGACGTGGTCGGTCACCACACGGATGGAGATGTCCGTCTCCTTGTCCTGGCCGTATGTCTTGCCCGCGATGGCGCAGACCTGATCCAGCACCCGGCGGATGGTATCTACCTCAAACATGTTGTCCACGCCCTGCATCACGCAAGCAAGGCGCTCCAGCCCCATGCCGGTATCGATGTTCTTCTGCTTCAGTTCGGTATAGGTTCCGTCCCCCATGTTGTTAAATTGCGAGAAGACGTTGTTCCAGATCTCCATATACCGGTCACAGTCACAGCCCGGCTTGCAATCCGGGGAACCGCAACCGTATTTCTCGCCCCGGTCAAAATAGATCTCGGAGCAGGGGCCGCAGGGGCCGGTGCCGTGCTCCCAGAAGTTGTCCGCCTTGCCCAGGCGCACGATGTGGGCGGGATCCACTCCCACTTTGTCGGCCCAGATGTGGTAGGCCTCTTCATCATC
>CAYXDB010000102.1:0-6117 GCA_964463735.1 uncultured Ruminococcus sp.
AGGCTCCTTCCGTCACGCCGCGGGGCGGCGTGCCACCTTCCTCCCGGAGGAAGGCTATGAAAGGGCGGCAAGCTATCACAGACTGAAGCGCAGCATGGGGCCAATGACGGGTGCCATGTGCGGTCATAACAAAAAGATCAGGGCCATTTTGTGGTGGCCCTGATCTTTTGGCTTTTTGTATACGGTCTTATCGCAAGGATTCCATTTGCGATAGCCTCGTGTATAGGGGGAAAAGGTCGCTTACTGTTCTGCGCCGCCTTCTTCTTTGGTATGGCCGCGGCGGCGCGTGCGGCGGCGGCGGGCAGAAGAGGACGATTCCTTGAGGCGGCGGCGGTAATCCTCTTCCTTTTCCGGCGTGGAGGGGGAGAGGGTACAGCGTGCCCGCCATGTCTCGTTGAAATTACGCATCACGCGCAGGCGCAGGAGCATGTTCCCGTGCTCCGGGCACTGCACCAGTTGGGTATAGCGCTGCCCCTTGGAGTGCAGCCACTTGTCCTGCGGGGCCAGTCCTTTGCCGCACAGGGGGCAGGTGGGGGAGGCGACTTCCGGCTGGCGCATCAGGTCATTCAGCGTGGCATAGCCCACGCCGCCCCCGTCTGCATCGCCCAATACGCAGGAGAACAATTCGTCGCTCTTTTTCTCCTCGTAGGAAGCGACCCCTTTCTTCACATCCAGTTTCTGGGCGACCAGCGCCGTGAAATAGGCATCGTTGAGGGCGTCGTGCGCGGGGAGATTTTGCTCCAGCGCAAAGTATTCCATGGCGTATTCCAGGGACCGCTGTGTCTTGCCGCCGTCTGTCTGGCGGTTAAAGATGCGTTGCAGGTCATAGGAGGGGGAGAGCCAGGTGAGTTCCAGCCGGTGGGCGCGCAGATTCTCCTCCAGCATGGGGATGTCGTCCGGCCCCCAGGTCAGGAAGGCAAAATCCTCCCCGCACCAGCGGTGGAAGCGCTCGATCGCCTCCGGCAGTGGCACCCCGTTGTCCGCCATCGTCTGGTCGATGCCGGTCAGGCGCGCCACGTGCTTTTGTATATTCTTGAAGAAGCGCGGCCGCACGGTGATACGGTAACTGCCGATGATGTTCATCCCCTCGTCCAATTTCACCGCGCCGATCTGGATCACCTCGCCGCGCAAGCGGCATTCCAGCCGCTTCTGTACGGCCAGTGCCTTCTGCTGATATGCCTGGTTCCATTCCAGGTCCAGTGTGATATAATGCATGTCTCTCTACTTTCTTTTTCAGGTATCTCTTGTATTGTACCATTCCCGGGCGCCGGGGTCAAGTCTTTTTTGTGATTTTTCCCGCTTTTTATCCGGGCGGGCGGGGCGCACGGAGGAATGCACTCCCCCGTTTTGTGCAATATCGCCAAAGATGGAGAGATAATTTTGGCGGGCTTACTGCTTGCTTTGCCCGCGGCCCTGTGATATAATAAGAAGGCAATACGACACGCAAGTGACGTGTATGAAAGAGGTGTAAGATGAAGAAACTGCTGTGTTTATGCCTGACCCTCGGCTTGTTGATGGGGGCGCTGTGCGCCTGCGGGGAAGGGCCCCCCGGTAAGAGCGCGTACGAGCTGGCCGTGGAGAACGGGTTCCAGGGGACGCTTTCGGAATGGCTGGCGTCGCTGAAAGGGGAAGATGCCAATGTCTCGATCAGTGAGGACGGCTATTGGGTCATCAATGGCCAGAAGACCAATGTCAAGGCCGATGGCAGTATCCCGGATGCTACGGTGACAGAGGGATATGCTAAGACCTATCCCTATACCGATGAGAGTGGCGCCGTACATATCCGCTATCAGGATACCTATACGGTAGAGCAGGACATCCTGGGGCTGGGCAATGTGACCATCACCAGTTACGTGACCGGCACGACCCAGAAGGATGAAGAACTGCTCTCGGTCGATGGCAGGAAACTGTTTGCGACCGGGTGCGGGAGCGCGACGGTCTTTCTTTCCGATGGCAGTACGCTGGAATTGGTCGTGGAACCGTCGGCTATCAACATGCTGTTCGTGACTGGGCAGTCCAATGCCTCCGGTGACCATGCCACCGCCACCCCCAGCGTCGGCTATAACCAGTACGTGCGCACGCCGGATACGATGTCCTATTTCACCTATACGTATCAGACGTTGAACATCACAGGGGACAAGCAGATCGCCAACCCCAATAATGGGGGTGCGCTCGCCACAGCCAACCAGCCGGAGGATTACGTGACCCCCACGTTGAAGTGGGGGACCAACACCCGCTATTCCAGCACGGTCGCCGGCCCGCATATCAGCGTTTTTGACGAGAGCAGCCAGGTGACGACCTTTACCCAGGCCGGCTGGTGCGCGGGTCTGGCCAATGAGTGGGTCGCCGGCACGGGCGAGCGCGTTTGGGTCGTCAATGCTTCCCACGGTGGCCATCCCATCAACAATTTTATCCCCGCGCGGATGGGCGGGCCGGAGCTGCTCTATAATGACTATGAGCAGGCAGTGGCGGTGTTCCAACTGGCATTGAAGACCCTGTATAACGAGGTCGATGCCGGGCACTTCACCCTCAGCCATATGGCCTATTACTGGTTCCAGGGGGAGAGCGACAGTTCATCCGACGACCAGTACTACGATGAGCAGTTTGCCAAAGTCCATCGGGGGATGATGGAGGATGTGCTCTATGATCACGGTGGGGAACAGCACCCGCTGGAATTCTGCGGGCTGATGACCCTCCGCTCCTGCAAGGCCAATACTACGAATACCACGGCGGAGCTGTATATGACCGGCCCCCGCATCTCGCAATATGCCATGGGCGGGAGCACGAGCGGCATCTTCTCCAATGTATACGTGATCTCCAATGTCACCGAAAAATGGGTCGGTGGAGACGCGAATGTCGAACAGTATTTTCTCGATACCTACGGTTCGGCGGAGGCATTTTACGCGCGGTTTGGCTACGATATGCCTACCACGATGGAGGAGGTCCATCCGCAGATCCACTATTTCATCCAGGGGCAGAATGAGATGGGGCTGGATGCCGGGCGCAATTCGCTCCTGCTCCTGAACCGCCTCAACCCCGGGAAACAGTATGCCCTTTCTTATACCGAGGGCGAGATGCAGGTGCGCCTGGTGGCGCAGGACGGTGTGACGGAGATCCAGGACGGTGGAACGGTGGTCGTGGATATCGCCCGCCGCTATGGGTATCTGATCCCGCTGGTGGAGCCGGTCTCCTATCTGCAACAGGGGGTGACCCTGCGTTCCGGGACCCCGGGCATCTCCTTCTCCGGGTATCGGTTGGTCCTGACGGGAGATGCCATGCCCACCAGCGCCAACGTCCGCGTGCTGGTCGGTGGAGAAGTGGTCAAGGAATATACACTGCATCTGCAATATGGCTCTACGTTGCTGAGCAGTCAGCGCCGCCAGCATAACCTGTACGGAGGGGATTACAACCCGCCGCGCGAGATCGTGTATGACGAAGAGGCAAATGCCGTCTGGCAGGCCGGGTATCTCCAGTACGCTTCCGGCGCCTTCACGGCCTTCAACTACGTGGACAGTTATGGCTGGCTCCACTTTGAAAATGAAGCACTGTGGAACGGGGCCAACTGGCACGGCGCCTTCCGCGATGGTACGTATAGCATAGGGCTGTCTTCTGCCCCCGGTGAGAGCATGGGCTTCCTCTATACGGCCAGCAGCAGTGGGACACTGACTGTACAGATCGAGGATCTGATCGACTCTAAAAAGACGACCGCCCCGGATACGATCGAGATGGCTGTGTTCGTCAACGGTAAGATCGCCTGGCCGGCTGGCGCCACTGCGACAGACAGCGGCTATACGGGTTGGTACCGGATCGACTCCACCACCACCCGTAAAGGGTTGAATGAGGCGCTTACCGATCTGCGCATCAGCGCCATTGCGGGCGATGAGATCGCCGTGGTGTTTGAGCGGGCGATGGATGGCGGCACCAGCCTGACCAAGGCGGACCAGACCATGATCTACTCGGCTGTCTACTTCACCACAGAAGAAGCAAATTACACGCCCAATCACGATGGGAGCCGGACGTTTTCCGGTGAGAGCGGCGCCTGGTCGCTCGGCTATCTGGAATACGCATCCCGCAGTTTCTCGGCCTTCACGGCAACGGCAGGGGGGAACTGGCTCTGCGCCGAGGCCGATGTCGCCAACATTTGGAGCGGCACGACGCACGGCGCCTTCTGGCGGGCGAAGTCTTATGCCATCGCCCCGGGCAAGCGCACGGATGGCGCGACCGGCATGGCGTTTACCGCACCGGTGAACGGCACCTATGCGCTCAAGCTGGACAGCCTGCCAGTGAACCAGAACACCATGTCCGGGAAGTTGTATCTTGCGGTGTTCGTCAATGGTTCGTTGCGTCCTTTCTCCGGGGACAGCATGGCGCAGGACGATACGAGTACCTGGTATCTGATCGACCCGGCCACCTCTACCCTGGAAGGGATCAATGCCAAACTGGCCACGCTTTCCCTGGAGCTGAAAGCGGGGGACCAGCTCGTATTGGCCTTTGCCCGCGCGGGTGACGCCGGGCAGACCAGCGTGGTGCCTACCATATCCTGGACGGCCGCACAATGATCCGGTCGCCGCGTGCTACGCACGTGGCAGATAAGACCTCACGCAGCAGGGGCCCCTGCTGCGTGAGATGTTTGTAAAAAAGAAAGGAGCGCCATGCAAGACGCACAGATAGCAAAAACAGAAGATAGACAGTATATCACCATGACGCAAACGCCGGTGCCGCAGCTGATCCTGCGGCTGGGGATCCCCACTACGATCAGCATGCTGATCACCAATATCTACAACATGGCTGACTCCTATTTTGTCAGCCAGCTGTCCCTGAGCGCCGGCGGGGCGACCAGCGTGGTCTTTGGCCTTATGGCGATCCTGCAGGCCTTTGGCTTTATGTTCGGGCACGGCGCGGGGAGCAATATCAGCCGGATGCTGGGCAGCCGGCATACCGAACGCGCCAGCCAATACGCCGCCACCGGGTTCTTCGGCGCTTTGCTGTGCGGTGCGCTGGTGATGGCGGGGGGCCTTGTATGGTTGGAGCCGTTCATGCGCCTGCTGGGGAGCACCGAGACGATCCTGCCCTACGCCATGGATTACGCTCGCTGGATCCTGCTGGCGGCACCGGCCATGACGGCCAGCTGCGTGCTGAACAACATCCTGCGCTATGAGGGCAAGGCCACGCTGGCCATGGTGGGGCTGACGGCTGGTGGCGTGTTGAACATGCTGCTGGACCCGCTCTTTATCTTCACATTCGATATGGGTATCGGGGGCGCGGGGCTGGCTACTGCCCTGTCGCAGTACATATCCTTTGGCATTTTGCTGTCGGTCTTCCTGATGGGGAAGACGCAGAGCAGCCTGTCCCCCCGTTACCTTGGCCGGGATATGCGCGTGCTGTGGCGCGTGATCCACACCGGTCTGCCCAGCCTAGCGCGGCAGGGCCTGGGCAGTGCCTCCACCATGGTGCTCAATGCCTCGGCCAAGCCCCTGGGGGATGCTGCCATTGCCGCCATGGGATATGTGGGCCGCACCTCCAATCTCATCTTCAGCGTGGGGATCGGGATAGGGCAGGGGTTCCAGCCGGTGGCCGCCTTCAATTACGGGGCGCGGCGCTACTCCCGCGTGAAGAAAGGCGCTTATTTCACCATGGCCTTTGGCGCCATCTTTATCGGGGTACTGGCCGCTGTCTGCTTCGCCCTTGCCCCGCAGATCATTTCTCTGTTCCGGCGGGATGCCGCCGTCGTTGAGATCGGCGGGGAGGCGTTGCGCATCATATGTCTGTCGCTCGTTTTCCTTCCCATATCGGTGGTGGGGAACATGCTCTTTCAGAGCATTGGTAAGAGCTTGACGGCGCTGTGCCTTGCCTGCTTGCAGAGCGGCCTCCTGTTTATCCCGCTGTGTGTGATCCTTGCGCAGGTCTGGGGCATCCGCGGTATCGAGATGGCACAGCCGCTGGCCTATGTGCTCTCCGCTTTCTGTTCCTTCCCCATTACCGTGCACTTCCTGCACAGCCTGCCACAGGACGCGGAATAAGAGCCTGCACTTTCGTAGCCTTCCTCCGTGAGGAAGGTGGCACGGATGCCGCAAGGCAGACGTGACGGAAGGAGCCTGCGTACCTCAATGTTAGGTT